>JAPSKJ010000150.1 GCA_031177735.1 Nocardioides sp. | reverse complement strand
GGTCGCCGACGTCGCGGCGTCCTTCCAGGAGGCGGTGTGCGACGTGCTGGTGCGCAAGGCGCTCGACGCCGCGCACTCCGAGGGCATCGAGGACCTGATCATCGGCGGCGGTGTGGCGGCGAACTCGAGGCTGCGGGCGCTGGCCGAGTCGCGGGCCGCCGACCTCGGCATCCGGGTGCGGGTGCCGCGGCCGGGGCTGTGCACCGACAACGGGGCGATGGTGGCAGCGCTCGGGTCGGAGATGGTGCGCCGCGGGCGCACCCCCTCGGCGCTCGACCTGCCCGCCGACTCCTCCCAGCCGGTCACCTCGGTCCTGGTCTGAGCGTCCGGCGCTCGGCTCCGCGGTCGACGGTGCCGTCCCAGGCGGCGCTGCCCCACGCGGGGTCCCGGTGGCCGCCGAGGGAGGGCCAGCCACGAATCACGTACGGGCGACCAGCTCCAGCAGGGATCCGGGTCTCCCGGGCGTCGGCGAACCAGGGCCCGGGTGGCTGGAGTCTGAGCGTGGTCGTCCCGTCGCTCGTCGCTGCCGCGCCGATGATGTCGGCGCCGGCGACCACGAAGCCGGCGACAGTGGCGAGCATCGGCACGGCGCCGTGGTCCTGCGCGCGCGTGCGGATCATCACCGGATGAACCATCCCCAGTCGCCAGCGGGGCGCCAGGACCGCCGCCTGCTCCTCGAACGTCGCGTCGACGTGGACACTGCGGCGGGCGATGAAGACGCCGTGTGGGAAACGCTCGTCCAGGTCGACCTCCGTGAGCGTGGGGCGGCCGGCCAGGGCCACCACCCGCGCATGGTCGTAGAGATGGGCGGCCGGTGTCTCGACCGGCTCTCCGGCCAGCCCGCAACGCAGTGCCTCATAGGCCAGTCGGCCGCGCGTGCCGGCAAGGCCCACCAGCGAAGTCGCCTCACGACCAGTGATCAGCATGCGCCGACGCTAGGTCGATCCAACCCGTGGCGCGCCCGGTGGGTCGTGGAACCTGTGGAGGATCAGGCGCAGGCCGGGCCTGGCTCGGCTCGCAGCGCTTGCGAGTCGGGAACACCTGTTGCCGACCCGCAAGCCATGGGAGCAGCACGGCCCAATCGATGCCGATCCTGCGCCTGCTGGGCGGCCTGACGGGCGAGGAGGTACGCCGGTGCCGGCGCCCCGCTCCTAGAACGGCTGCACCAGGAAGCACGCCCCCTCGCCGGCGACCCGGGTCAGCACGATGGTGGCCTCGTTGGGGCCGGCCAGCGCGAGCGAGCGGCGCAGCTGCTCGGGGACGACCGAGACGCCCCGCTTCTTGATGGTCAGCCGGCCCACTCCTCGCTCCCGGAGCGCGGCGCGCAGGGCGCGCTCGCGGTGGGGCAGCTCCTCGAGCACCCGGTAGCCGCGGGCGAAGGGCGTGCGGAAGGACTCATCGGAGGTGACGTAGGCGATGTGCTCGTCGACGAGGCCACCGCCGACCCCCGCGGCGACGGCGGCCACCAGCCCGGCCCGGATCACCGCGCCGTCCGGCTCGTAGAGGAACTCGCCCACCGGCCGCACCGGAGCGCCCCCGTCCGGCAGGTCCTCGTCGGTCAGGGTGGCCAGGCCCTTGGCGGCGATGACGGTCGCCCGGCGTCGCACCGTCGCGAGCCGGCCCGACCACAGCGCCGCCTCCTTGACCTCCCCGCGGTCGGAGACCCACTCGGCCTCCACGCCCTCGGGGACGAGGTCGTGGGGGATGCCGGGGGCCACCTTCACGCACGCGTCACGGCGCAGCAGCGACTCCACGAAGCTCCACGGCGGCGTCCACCCGTCGACGTCGAAGACCCGTCCACGGGCGCCGCGCCGGGCCGGGTCCGCGAAGGCGACGTCGAAGGGGGAGTGGTCGACGCTGGTCGCGTCGGCCACCTCGACCGCCCCGCCGAGCTCGAGCGCGGCCAGGTTCGCCCGCGCGACGGCCACCCGCACCGGGTCGAGGTCGACGCCGGCCGCGACGAGACCCACCCGCGCGGCCGCGAGCAGGTCACCGCCGATGCCGCAGCCGAGGTCGATCAGGCTGGCGGCGCGAAAGGCGGCCAACCGTGCCGCCCGGTGCTCGGCGACGGCGAGCCGGGTGGCCTGCTCGAGCCCGTCGGGGGTGAAGTACATCCGCGCGGCGAGGTCGTCGAACTTGGCCGCCCCGCGGCGGCGCAGCTCGACCTGGGTGAGTGCAGCGGCGACATGGGCCGGCTCCCACTCGCGCCGCAGGACCGTCTGCGCCTGCAGCGGCTCGAGGTCCTCGAGCTCGCTCGCGCGGGTCAGCAGGCGCTGGCCCTGGTCGGTCAGGAGCCAGGTGAAGGCATCGAGGTCCACTCCTAGATCCTCGCAGTGACCGGTCAGGAGCAGCCGGCGCCCGCCCCTCCCTAGCACTCCGGACAGGTGAGTGCTAACGTCTGATTTGGCACTCTCCATGCGAGTGTGCCAGCGCTTGCCGAGCCGAGGGCGACCCCCGCGACGGCGCTGGAGGCACATGCGGCGGCGCGTCCTGAACTACGCCCCTAACCAGCTTAGATAAGTGGAGGTCGACATCGTGTCGGTCAACATCAAGCCCCTCGAGGACCGCATCCTGGTGAAGCCGCTCGAGGCCGAGCAGACCACCGCATCCGGCCTGGTCATCCCGGACACCGCCAAGGAGAAGCCGCAGGAGGGCGAGGTCCTGGCCGTCGGCCCGGGTCGCATCGACGACCACGGCAACCGCGTCCCGCTCGACGTCGCAGTGGGTGACAAGGTCATCTACAGCAAGTACGGCGGCACCGAGGTGAAGTACTCCGGCAACGAGTACCTCATCCTCTCCGCCCGCGACATCCTCGCCGTCGTTTCCTGACCCACCCCGCGGACGTCACGCGGGCGGCTGCACTGCCGCCGTCCGTGTGACGTCCCGCCCGCTTCACACCACATCGTTGGTCGAGCCGGGCGAGCCGCAAGGCGAGCCCGCGTCGAGACCGGAGGAGAGTCATGCCGAAGATCCTGGAGTTCGACGAGAACGCCCGGCGCGCGCTCGAGCGCGGCGTCGACGCGCTCGCCGAGGCCGTCAAGGTGACGCTCGGGCCCAAGGGCCGCTACGTCGTCCTGGACAAGAAGTGGGGCGCCCCGACCATCACCAACGACGGCGTGACCGTCGCGCGTGAGATCGAGCTGGACGACCCGTTCGAGAACCTGGGCGCCCAGCTCACCAAGGAGGTCGCCACCAAGACCAACGACGTCGCCGGTGACGGTACGACGACGGCGACCGTGCTGGCCCAGGCGATGGTCCACGAGGGTCTGCGGGCCGTTGCGGCCGGCGCCAACCCGATGGGCGTCAAGCGCGGCATGGATGCCGCCGCTGCGGCCGTCGGCGACGCGCTGCGTGCTGCCGCCCGCGACGTGGACAGCAAGGAGGACATGGCCGCGGTCGCGACCATCTCCAGCCGTGACAGCCACATCGGCGAGCTGCTCGCCGAGGCCTTCGACAAGGTCGGCAAGGACGGCGTCATCACCGTCGAGGAGTCCAACACGACGGGCACCGAGCTCGAGTTCACCGAGGGCATGCAGTTCGACAAGGGCTACATCTCGGCGTACTTCGTGACCGACGCGGAGCGGATGGAGACCGTCCTCGACGACCCCTACATCCTCATCCACCAGGGCAAGATCTCCTCGATCCAGGAGCTGCTGCCCCTGCTCGAGAAGGTCATCGCCGCCGGCAAGCCGCTCTTCATCCTCGCCGAGGACGTCGAGGGCGAGGCGCTCTCCACCCTGGTGGTCAACAAGATCCGCGGCACCTTCAACGCCTGCGCCGTCAAGGCCCCGGCCTTCGGTGACCGCCGCAAGGCGATGCTGCAGGACATCGCGATCCTCACCGGTGGCCAGGTCATCGCTCCGGAGGTCGGCCTCAAGCTCGACCAGGTCGGTCTCGAGGTGCTGGGCCAGGCCCGTCGCGTGGTCGTCACCAAGGACAACACCACGATCGTCGACGGCGCCGGCCAGGCGTCCGAGGTCGAGGCGCGCGTCAACCAGATCAAGGCGGAGATCGACAACACCGACTCCGACTGGGACCGCGAGAAGCTGCAGGAGCGGCTGGCCAAGCTGGCCGGTGGCGTCTGCGTCATCAAGGTCGGCGCCCACACCGAGGTGGAGCTGAAGGAGAAGAAGCACCGCATCGAGGACGCCGTGTCGGCGACGCGCGCGGCCATCGAGGAGGGCATCGTCCCCGGCGGTGGCTCCGCCCTGATCCACGCCGTCTCGGTGCTGGAGAAGGACCTCGGCCTCACCGGCGACGAGGCGGCCGGTGTCCGCATCGTCCGCAAGTCGGCCGACGAGCCGCTGCGCTGGATCGCGGAGAACGGTGGCGAGAACGGCTACGTCGTCACCACCAAGGTCCGCGAGCTCGGCGTCGGCAACGGCTACAACGCCGCCACCGGCGAGTACGGCGACCTGGTCGCCCAGGGCGTCATCGACCCGGTCAAGGTGACCCGCTCCGCGCTGGTCAACGCCACCTCGATCGCGGCCATGCTGCTCACGACCGAGACGCTGATCGTGGACAAGCCCGAGGAGGAGGAGCCGGCTGCTGCCGGCCACGGCCACGGGCACGGTCACTGACCGCACCACACCGCATGCGACAGCGGGCCCGGGCGCTTCGGCGCTCGGGCCCGCTTCGCATCTTCCGGGGTGGGCGGTCGCGTCCTCAGCGCTCGGCGAGCATCTCGCGCATGATCGCGATCTCGGCGGACTGGCTGGCGATGACGTCGTTCGCCATCTCGATCGCCTGCGCGTCGCTGCCGCCCACGACGACCGACTCCGCCATCGCCAGCGCACCCTCGTGGTGGCCGATCATCCCTTCGAGGAAGAGGCGGTCGAACGTCCGGCCCCGCGCCGCCGCGAGCGCTGCCATCTGGTCCGCGGTGAGCATCCCCGCCATCTCCTGGTGCCCGTGGGCACCGTGGTCGTAGGCCGACGGGTCCTCCGCCGCCTTCGGCACCTCCATGCCCTTGGCCTGGAGCCAGGCGGCCATCGCGAGGATCTCCGGTCCCTGGGCGCCCTCGATCCGGGCGGCCAGTGTCTTCACCCGTGCGCTCGCCGCGTGCTCGCGGGCGAGCCGTGACATCTCCAGCGCCTGCGCGTGGTGGGGGATCATCATCTGCACGAAGGCCACGTCGGTGTGGTTCCACGGGTCACCGGTCGGCACGTCCTCAGGCGCGATCGTGCTGGCCTCCTCGCCGGGGGCGCCGGGGGCGAGGATCGGCGCGCTGGTCTGGCCGTCCGCTGCTGGCGCGGTCGGCGTCGTCGACGCCGCGGCACCGTGGCCGGAGGGGCGGTCCGACCCGTCACCGCTGCTGTCGCCCCCAGGCTGCGTGCCGGAGCATCCGGCCAGCGCTGTCGCGAGGGCAGCCGCCGCGGCGAATGCCGTAACCGGCCGGAAATATCTGCTTGAAGAACGCCTTCCGTACATGGATCGCCTCTCCCGAGAAGGAATCGGTGGACGATCTGTCGGCGACAGACCTTGACCCACCGGCGTCGCAAACGGTACGACGGACTGGCAACGGTGACCACACCGGTGCTCGGCCCTTACTCGGAAGGCGCTCCACCTTGATATCTCCCATCCCCCGCCCCCGCCCGCACGCACGCATCGCGGCCGGGCTGCTCCTCGCTGCCGGGCTCCTCGCCGCGGCCCCCGCCGTCGCCCACGACGGCTCCTCGCACTCCACGACCGACGACCCGTCCTTCTGCACACCCGGCATGGAGAAGCGGCTCGAGCGAGCCGGTGACAACTTCGCCAGCGCCTGCCTGCCCGGTCAGGACTTCGCCCAGCTCGACGACAGCGACGCCACGCTCGG
>JAPSKJ010000149.1 GCA_031177735.1 Nocardioides sp. | reverse complement strand
CCGTGGTCGTGGCCACCCGCAACCGGTGGGCCGACCTGCAGATCTCGCTGCCGCGGCACGAGGGTCCGGTGATCCTGGTCGACAACGCCTCGACCGACAACACCCCTGACCGGGTCGCCGCCGACTTCCCCGACGCGCGGGTGATCCGGCTGCGGCGCAACCTCGCGGCGGTCGCCCGCAACGTGGGTGTCGAGGCCGCCACCACGCCCTACGTGGCCTTCGCCGACGACGACTCGTGGTGGGCGCCGGGCGCCCTGCGTCGCGCCGCCGAGATCCTCGACGCGCACCCCGGGATCGGGCTGCTCGCCGGGCGGGTGCTGGTGCGCGAGGAGGAGCGACTCGACCCGGTCTGCGCCCAGATGGCCGCCTCTCCCCTGGGCCGGCGCGCGGACCTGCCCGGTCCCTCCGTCCTCGGCGCGGTCGCCTGCGGCGCGATCGTGCGGCGGGCGGCGTACCTCCAGGCGGGCGGGTTCGACCCGGTGGTCGGCTTCCCCGGTGAGGAGGAGCGGCTCGCGCTCGACCTGGCCGGCTACGGCTGGGACCTGGTGTACGTCGACGACCTGGTCGCCCACCACCACCCGTCCGCCACCCGGCCGCCCGACGTCCACCGGCGCGCGGCGTCGACCCGCAGCGCGCTGGTCACCACCTTGATGCGCCGGCCCTGGCCGGTCGTGGCCGACCACTGGCGGGCCGCGCTGCTCGGCGACCGGGCGACGCGGCTGGGTCTGGTGGAGGCGGTGCTGGCCCTACCGCGGGCGCTCCCCCGGCGGCGGGTGCTGCCGGAGAGCGTCGAGCGCGACCGGAGGCTCCTCGAGACGGCATGACCTCAGGGCCGGCCCGGGCCAGGGCCTACTGCGCTGCGGAGGCGGCGACCGCGGCGTCGAGCCGGTCGGAGCTGATCCGGTAGAACCGGCGGGCCGTGCCCGACCAGACCTGCTCGGACTCGTGCTCGTCGAGACCGGACAGCGCGGCGCGGAGACCCTCGAGGACCCGGTCGTAACCGCCGCTCGCCACCGAGATCGGCCAGTCGCCGCCGTACATCAACCGCTCCGGGCCGAAGACCTCGAGCGCACGGTCGACGAAGGGCTGGATCGACTCGACCGTCCAGGCCTCGGGCGCCGCGCCGGGGTAGAGCCCGGAGATCTTGGCGTGCACGAGCGGGTTCTCCGCGGCTGCCTCGATCAGCGACCACCACGGCTCCCGGCTGCTCTCCCCGATCGGCGGCTTGGAGAGGTGGTCGATGACGATGCGGAGGTCGGGGTGCCGCTCGGAGAGGGCGGCGACGTGCTCGAGGTGCCGGGGCAGGACGGAGACCAGGTCGAAGGTGACCCCTGCCCGCTCCAGCAGGGCCAGGCCCTCGTCGACCTCGCGACGCAGCAGCCAGTCGGGGTCGGGCACGTTGTGGATCAGGTTGCGGATGCCGACCACACGGTCGTCGCGGCGCAGCTCCTCGAGTCGCGCGGCGGCCTCCTCGGGCCGGTCGAGCGGCACGAAGGCGACGACCGCGGCCACCTCGGGGTGGGCGTCGGCGACCTCGAGCATCAGCGCGGTGTCCCCGTCGTGGTCGTCGGACTGCACCAGGACCGTCGCGGTGACCCCGTTGGCGCGCAGGTGCGGCTGGACCTCCTCGAAGGTGAAGGTGCGGTTCCACAGGGGGACCTCGGGCCCGAGCCACGGATAGGGCGAGCGGTCCAGGTCCCACACGTGCTGGTGCGCGTCGATGATCATCTGCGTCCTTCCATCCCTTCCACGGGGGCGCCGGGGAGGCGCCGGTCGGTGATCAGCCCTGCCGCGGCCAGGTCGTCCCAGAGTGCATCGGGCACGGGTCGTCGGTACCGGGCGATGCCATCGCCCAGCTGCCCCGGGCCGGCTGCGCCCAGGACCACCGAGACGACCGCCGGGTGGCGCAGCGGAAAGGCCACGGCCGCCTCGGGGAGCGTCACCCCGTGCGCCTCGCACGCGTCCGCCAGGGCGTGCACCCGGGCGACCAGCTCCGCCGGGGCCGGCTCGTAGTTGTACTTCGGGGCGGGACCCGGACGCGGCCGCGCCAGCAGGCCCGAGTTGTAGACCCCGGCCGCCACCACGCCGACGCCGCGGTCCAGCGCCGACTCGAGGAGGTCCTCGGCCTGCTCGAGCAGCGTGTAGCGCCCGGCGCACATGACCAGGTCGACGTCGTGCTCACGGACGAGCTCGGTGAGGTGTCCCGCGAAGTTCATGCCGGCCCCGACCGCTCGCACGACGCCCTCCTCGCGCAGCTCGACCAGGGCGGGCAGCGCCTCGGTGCGGGCCTGGTGCCAGTGGTCCTGCGGATCGTGGAGGTAGACCACGTCGATGCGGTCCAGGCCGAGGCGGTCGAGGCTCTCCTCGATGGAGCGGCGGATCCCGTCGCGGCTGAAGTCCCACCGGCGCCGCATGGTCGCCGGGACCGCGAAGCCCTCGTCGTCCATCCGGTCGGCACCGGCCGGCGCAGGCACCAGCAACCGGCCGACCTTGGTGGAGAGGACGTAGTCGTCCCGCGCGTGCTGGCGCAGCGCCTCTCCGAGCCGGCGCTCGGAGAGGCCGAGCCCGTAGTGCGGGGCGGTGTCGAAGTAGCGCACGCCGGCGTCCCAGGCCGCCTGCACGGTCGCCGCGGCCACCTCGTCGGTCATCTCCTGGTAGAGGTTGCCGAGCTGGGCCCCACCGAGCCCCAGCTCCGTCAGCGCCACCCCGCGGGCCACGCGGGTCGGGATCACCGGGCCACCCCCGCGCATGCGTCGGCGGCGCGTTGGGCCTCGAGCAGGGCGGCATCCGCGGGGGCTCCCCGCCAGACCACCGCGTCGACCAGCTCGCTGAGGATCCCCACCAGCCGCGGCAGCTCGGGGACCCGCGGCAACGGGCGCGAGTGCGCGTGGGCGGCCTCGAAGACGGCGTACTCCGGGTGGTCGGCCAGGACGCCGGGGTCGCGCCACGTGCTGCGCCGGGTGCCGGAGGCGCCGGCTCGCGTGGTGGCCAGGTCCATCTCCGCCGAGGCGGCGTGACGCAGGTAGTCCCAGGCCGA
The DNA here is from genome assembly GCA_031177735.1 of Nocardioides sp. Taxonomy (GTDB): domain Bacteria; phylum Actinomycetota; class Actinomycetes; order Propionibacteriales; family Nocardioidaceae; genus Nocardioides. The sequence continues at coordinate 2,836 of JAPSKJ010000149.1, read as the reverse complement.
TGCCGGGTCCGCGCAGGTCGCGGTGACGCAGGAGACCCAGAACGCGTTCACCGTGGTCGTCGGTGTGCCGTCGTCGTGGGTCGGCACCACCCCGCACGCGAAGTCACCGCTCACCGGGCCGGCGGCGGCGAGGGCGGCGAAACCCGCCCAGTTGACGCTCACCCCGACCCGGTCGTCGGCGAAGGCCGCGCCGCTGCCGAGGCTGTCGAGGTCGTGCGCGTCGGCCGGCACCAGCGATGTCGCCACCGAGCGCAGGAAGGACAGGGTGGCCCGCATCGGTTCGGAGTCGAGCGCGACCCGGCCCGCGTCGTCGAGGAGGTCGCCGCCGTGGCGCCACAGGTGGAGGACCAGGTCGTAGACGTTGTTGTGACCGTCGGGTGCGCCCGCCAGCACCGTGCCGGCTCGGCCATCGACGCCGTGCAGCCGCTCGGCGGTGTCGAGGAGCTCGGACCAGGTGGCGGGCGAACCCACGCGGTGCCGGGCCAGCAGCGAGGGCCGGGTGAACAGCAGCTGCGGGCCGTCGTGGAAGGGCAGACCGTAGACCTCTCCGGCCCAGGTGACGCCGTCGTGGAACGAGGCTGACCAGGCCGCCGGCCAACCCTCAGGCGCGGCGTCGGCCAGGTGCGAGGTCAGCGGGCGGATCCGCGAGGAGGCGGCGAGCGCCGGCACCCAGTCGGCCGGCACCACCAGCAGGTCCGCGTCCGGCCCCTCCCCGCCGAGGACGGCCTCCTCCAGCTCAGGGAGACCCAGCCAGGTCGCCTCGACGGTGCCGCCGGCCCAGGTGGCCGCGTGGGCAGCGACGGCACGCTCGAAACCGTCGAACGCCCGCCCCCACAAACGCAGGACCATCGCAGGTCAGCCGCCCTTCTTGTTCACCAGGTAGAGGTGGGTGAGCACCAGCACGGTCTCGCCGTGCTGGTTGGTGACGGTGACCAGCTCGTGCACGTAGCCGTGCGTCTGCGGCATCCGCTTGTGGTCGGACTTCTCGGTGATCTCGGCGCGGACCGTGATCGTGTCGCCGATGAAGACGGGCTTGATGAAGCGGATCTTGTCGTAGCCGTAGGACATCGACTGCGGATTGATGTCGCCGGCGGTCATGCCGACCGCGACCGAGAGGATGAGCGTGCCGTGGGCGATCCGCTGGCCGGCTGGCTGCGTCTTCATCCACTCCGCGTCCATGTGGTGCGGGAAGAAGTCGCCGGTCTGGCCGGCGTGCAGGACGATGTCCGCCTCGGTGATCGTGCGCCCGACCGTGGTGCGCGCCTCGCCGATCTCGTAGTCCTCGAACCACCGGTCCTCGGTCTTCACTGGTCCTCCTCCTGCAACAGCCGCTCGGCGAGCTCGCCGGCCCGGCGCAGCAGCTCCTCGTCGGTGAGCTCGCCGCGCAGGGTCGCGGTGACCCACGGCGAGACGGTGTCCTGGAACTCGATGAACCCCGTGGTCCGCGGCCTCACCCAGGCGCCCTCCAGGGTCGCCCGGGTGCCCCGGAAGAAGTCCCACGAGTCCTCGTTGAGGCGGTCGTCGTCCCACGACGCGGCGTAGCCGGGCTGGCCGCCGGCGTCGTAGTAGACGCCGGACTGGACGGTCGGCGAGGCGACCCAGAAGGCGTAGGCCCGGGCCGCGTCCACGTCGCTCGCGCTGGCGGAGACCGCGACGCCCGCGCCGCCGAGCTGCGATCCGGCGACACCGCGGGGGCCGGCCGGGATGTCGACGTACTTGAGCCGGTGCGGCCGGAACCGCGGACGCGAGTAGTTGGTGTAGCCGTAGAGCAGCGGCGCGTAGGCCCACGGCTCGTTCGACTCAGCAGCGAGCGCCTCGGCCACCTCGATCGGATTGGCCTGCAGGCACCACTCGGGCACGCGCTCGGTGAGGCGGTGGAGCAGCTCGAGCACGGGAGCGGCGTCCTCGTCGGAGAGGAACTCACCCGGCCGGGCGCCCACCGGCGTGCCGCGGTTGGCCGCGATGGTGCACAGCGACGACCACGCATCGATCGGTTTGGCCGGCCACAGCACCCGTCCCTCGTCGGCCAGGGCGAGCACCTGCTCCCAGTCGCGAGGCGGGTCCGCGAGGAGATCCGGACGGTGGACGGCGACCTGCGTGGCCGAGTCGGTCGCCAGGCCGTACTGATGCCCGGCATGGGCGTAGGTGGCGTGGCTCGGTCCGACGGAGTCGCTCTCCAGCGCGGCCAGCTGGTCGTCGAAGCCCACGCCGTCCAGCGGAGCCAGCCATCCTGCGGCCGCGGCCAGCGGGACGTGCGGATGGTCGATCACCAGCAGGTCGTAGCGTGCGGCGAGCCGGTCGATCGGCTCGTCGGCGAAGGCCTGCAGGGAGCGGAACTCCCACTGCACCTCCACGCCGGTCAGCCGGGCGTACTCCTTCGCCGAGGCGACCTGGCAGTCGTAGCCGCGGGGATGCTCCCAGGTGATGCCGCGCAGCACCGTCATGCCGGGTCCCCCAGGGCGGTGCGCAGCGTCGCGTCGTGCTCGCCGAGCCGAGGAGCGGGGCGCGCGTGCTCGAGCGTGCGGCCGTCGATGCGGATGGGGCTGCGCGTGGTGGTCAGGCGCAGGTCCTCGCGCGCGATGACCTGGGTCATCCCGATCGCGGCGAAGCCGTCGTGCTCGATGAGCTCCTCGAGGGTGAGCACCGGGGCGCACCAGACGTCCTCGGCGTCGAGGACGGCCAGCCACTCCTCGCGCGAGCGCTGCCGCAGCCGCTCGGCGATCAGGTCCTCGATCTGCTCCTGCCGCTCCCACCAGGACGAGGGGTCGGTCATCGCCGCCAGCTCCGGGAGCTCGAGCAGCCGCCCGATCGTCGGGATCGGGTTCATCGCCAGGGC
>JAPSKJ010000148.1 GCA_031177735.1 Nocardioides sp. | reverse complement strand
TTGCCGGCGCGGCGGTGCCAGGCGTGCAGGTGCACGCCGCCGACGGCGACGTCCACCTCCAGGGCCGTGTCGGGTGTCGCCAGCAGGCCGAGCGCGCCGGCGGGTCCGGCGTCGGCGACGCCGTCGGTGACCAGCCCCCGGCGCTCCAGCGAGGCGGCCGGCTCGTGCAGGCGGGCCAGGGTGGCGGCGTACGCCTCGTCAGCGGCGGAGCCACGGCTCTGGCCGAGCCGGCCCTCCAGCGGCGAGGTGCCGTTGCCGGAGCGGGGCGCGGCGAGGTCGAAGGGCAGCGGGGCACCGTTGGCGAGCTCCGCGAGCAGGCGCAGCTCCGGCAGGGTGAGCGCGACCCGGCGCGGCAGCGCGTCGAGGGAGGGTGGGGCGGGCCGGTGAGCGCCCAGGTCGATCGTGCTCATCACAGCTTCCACGTGGTCGGGGCCGCGGCGGACGCGGCGGAGCGGCGGGCGTGGGCGGGGGGACGGGTCACGGGCGGCCCGTCCAGCCGGTGGAGAGACCGGGCAGCTCGACGGTCAGCCAGTCCTTGTGGCCCGGCGGGGGTGGGGTGAAGGAGAGCAGCTCGGCGTCGGCGCGGTCGGGGTCGACGCCGTCGCCGGTGCGGGTGCGCGCCTCGGCGACGAGCTCGCCGACGCGACGCTCGGTGGCGGCGATGACCTCGTTGCGGTGGTCGACCTCGGTGGCGTGGCGCTCCAGCTCCTCCGCGGCGGTCTCGTGGCGGGCTGCGGTGTCACGCAGCGTGGCGGCGCGGTCGCGGATGCGGACGCGCATCGCCTCGGCGGCCCGGCCCCGCCATGGCGCCGCCTCGGCCCGCGCGACCAGCCGGTCGGCCAGTGAGCGGATCTCGACCGCCTGGTCACGCAAGTGGCTCACGCGGTGACGCATCACCTCGGTGTCGCCGTACATGGTCCCCCTTCGTGCACCGGCGCCGCCCGGCCGGCCGACGGCCGGGGCGCATGCTCTCGATCTGCTGACCTTTACCCTCACATCACCGTGGTGAGCCGGTCCAGCGCCGCGCTGAGCTCCTCGCCGGTTCCTGCGAAGCTGAACCGCACGAAGCGGTGGCCGGCGGCGGTGTCGAAGTCCACCCCGGGCGCCATGGCGACGCCGGTGCGCTCCAGCACCTCGCGGGTCCACGCGTGCGAGTCGTCGGTGAGGTGGCCGACGTCGGCGTAGGCATAGAACGCGCCGTCCGCCGGCGCCAGGCCGGTCACTCCCAGGCGGGTGAGTCCGTCGAGGAGCAGGCGGCGGTTGACGGCGTACCTCGCGACGTGGCCGTCCAGCTCGGCGTAGGCCTCGGGGGTGAACGCGGCCAGCGCGGCCCGCTGCGCCAGCACCGGCGGGCAGATCGTGAAGTTGCCGGTCAGCACGTCGACCGCCCGGCGCAGCCGCCGCGGCACCAGCATCCAGCCGATCCGCCAGCCGGTCATCGAGAAGTACTTGCTGAAGGAGCTGAACACGACCGCCTCGCGGCTGGTCGCCCAGGCGCTGTCGCCGCGCCGGCCCGCGCGCGCCGCCTGGTCGCCGGGGCCGGTGTACTCGATGCCGTGGTAGATCTCGTCGGAGATCAGCTGGATGCCGCGCTCCTCGCAGTACGCCGCCAGGGCAGCCAGCTCCTCGGGGAGCAGCATCGTGCCGGTCGGGTTGGCCGGGCTCGCCACGACCAGGCCCCGGATGTCGCCGAGCGCCTCGACCTGCTCGACCGTGGGCTGGAACCGCGTCTCCGGGCCGGTCGGGATCTCCACGACCCGACAGCCCAGGGCGGTGAGCACGTTGCGGTAGCAGGGATAGCCGGGGCGGGCCATCGCCACCCGGTCGCCCACCTCGAAGGCGGCCAGGAACGCCAGCAGGAACCCGCCGCTGGAGCCGGTGGTGACCACGACGTCGTCGGCGTCGACCTCGATCCCGTGCCAGCTGCGGTGGTGACGCGCGATCGCCTCGCGCAGCTCGACGATGCCGATCGCCGGCGTGTAGCCGAGCGGCTCACCGCTCTGCAGGAGCCGGACCGCTTCCTGGTTGACCGCCTCGGGTGCACCGGTGCTGGGCTGCCCGGAGAGCAGGTTGAGCACGTCGCCGTGGCTGCGCTGCCGCTGGCTGGCCGCCTCGATCATGTCCATGACGTGGAAGGGCGGCACGTTCGCTCGGCTCGCCACGCCCCACCGCTCGGCTCCTGCCGTCGTCATAGCAGCAGACGGTACGCGGTCCACGCCTGCGACCGCCGACCGGCCGCACCGTCGCTGGCCGATAGACTTCGAGCCCGCCACCCCTACTGACGAGGTGACAGTGACCTTCGACGTCCACCAGCTCGACTCGTTCGTGTTGGTCGGATCGGCGGTCACTCTGCTCGCCATCCTCGCGGTGCGCGTCTCCTCTCGCGCGGGCCTGCCGAGCCTGCTGGTCTACCTGCTCATGGGCGTCGCCCTGGGCGAGGCGGGGCTGGGCATCCCGTTCGAGGACGCGCAGCTGGCGCACGCCTTGGGCTTCGCGGCGCTGGCGCTGATCCTGGCCGAGGGTGGTTTGACCACCGACTGGCGCGAGGCCCGGGCCTCGATGCGGCTGGGCTTGTCGCTGGCGACGATCGGCGTCGCGGTGTCCGTGGCGACCGTCGCCCTCGGCGCGCACTACATCCTCGGGCTGCCCTGGGAGCTCGCCGTGCTGCTCGGTGCGGTGACCTCGCCGACCGACGCCGCGGCGGTCTTCTCGGTGCTCCGGGTGGTGCCGCTGCCGCGGCGGCTCACCGGCGCCCTCGAGGCCGAGTCGGGTCTCAACGACGCGCCGACCGTCGTCCTGGTCACCCTCATCTCCAGCGGCGCGGTCGCCGAGAACGGCCCGCTCGCCGTCGCCGGGATCGTCCTCTACGAGCTCGTCGCCGGCATCCTGGTCGGCCTCGGCGCCGGCTTCGGCGGCGCCTGGCTGATGCGCCGCGCCGCCCTGCCGTCCTCCGGCCTCTACCCGCTGGCGGTGCTGACCCTGGCCTTCTTCGGGTACGGCGCCGCGACGGCGATCCACGCCAGCGGGTTCGCCGCGGTGTACGTCGCCGCGCTGGTGCTCGGCAACGCCGAGCTGCCCCACCGGGGAGCCACCCGCTCCTTCGCCGAGGGCCTGGCCTGGCTGGCGCAGATCGGGCTGTTCATCATGCTCGGCCTGCTGCTCAGCCCGGGCCGGATCACGCTGGCCACCGTCGGCATGGCCATCGTGGCCGGACTGATCCTCACCTTCGTCGCCCGCCCGCTGTCGGTGGCCGTGAGCCTGGTGGTGCAGCCGATGGGCCCGCGTGACCTGGCCTTCCTCTCCTGGGCCGGTCTGCGCGGAGCAGTGCCCGTCGTGCTCACCACCATCCCGCTCGCGGCGGGGGTGGACGACTCCGAGCGCCTCTTCGACCTGGTCTTCGTGATGGTCGTCGTCTACACCCTGCTCACCGGACCGACGCTGCCCTGGGTCGCCCGGCTGCTCGGCGTCGCCCGACCGCACGACCCACGGGCGCTCGAGCTCGAGGCCGCGCCGCTGGAGCGGCTGGCCGCCGACCTGCTGCAGCTCCGCATCACCGAGGGCAGCCGCCTGCACGGCGTCGAGGTCGGCGAGCTCCGGCTGCCCAAGGGCGTCTCGGTCTCGCTGGTGATCCGCGACGGCGAGTCGCTGGTGCCAGAGCGCCGCACCGTGCTGCGATCAGGCGACGACGTACTCGTCGTCACGCCGCGAGCGCTGCGCGAGCAGACCGAGCGCCGCCTGCGGCAGGTCTCGCGGCACGGCCGCCTGGCCCAGTGGCTCGCCGACAACCGCTGAGCAGCCGCGGGACGGGCTCAGACCAGCGGCGGTGAGCAGACCTCGCCGTCGCGCTTGACGCGCACCTGCTCCCTGCCCTGGGCCAGCTCGACGAAGTCGTCACCGACGACGACCACGATGCCGGCGTGCGTGGTGTCGGCGCGGACGACCTCGGCGTCACCCAGCCAGCTGCGGACCAGGGGGATGGCGGGGTTCTGCTCGTCGCCGACCCAGATCTGGGCGGTGCCGATCGCGGTGCCCGGCGGCGCGTTGCCGCTGTCGCCCTGGGCGAACCCGGCGTCGACGAGCTCCGACATCGTGCGTCCGGCGAGGCCCTCGCGGCCGCTGGCGTTGAGCACGCTCACGGTCACCTGCGAGGGGTAGAGCTCCTCGCCCTTCACCACGGCGGTCATCACGCAGGTGGGCTGCTCGACCGCTCCCGGGAACGGTGCAGTCATGGCGTTCCAGCCCCACGCCGCGGCGAACACGACGACCACGCCGAGCACAGCCAGCGTGGCGATGGTCTTGGCCCCCTGGGTCATGTCAGGAGACTACGGTGTGGACGCGGGCGTGGAGCACGTGCCGCTGCTGGAGGGCTGCGCGCAGAGCCCGGTGCAGCCCGTCCTCGAGGTAGTACTCGCCCCGCCACTCCACCACGTGGGCGAACAGGTCGCCGTAGAACGTGGAGTCCTCGTCGAGCAGGGTGGCCAGGTCGAGGGTGTCCTTGGTGGTGATCAGCTCGTCGAGCCGGAGCTGGCGCGGCGGCAGCCCGGCCCACTGCTTCGGGGTGAGCCCGTGGTCGGGGTAGGGCCGCCCGACGCCGACGCGCTTGAAGATCACCTTTCGGACCCTAGCGACCCGTCGCCGCCCTCCCAACAGGCCCCGCGATCCACTTAGGCTCTCCCGCATGACCGATACGCCGGCCGCCCCCGCCGACCCGGCCGGTGGCGCGGCCCCCGGCGAGCCGCCCGCGCCGGCCGACGACCCCATCGTCGCTGCGGTGGCGCCCGGCTACGCCTTCGAGGGCGCGTCGATCGAGCTCGGTGGCCTGATGCTCGACCCGGAGCGGCTCAGCGACGTCCCGATCAGGATCCCGCTCGGGATGCTCAACCGCCACGGCCTCGTCGCGGGCGCCACCGGCACCGGCAAGACCAAGACCCTGCAGCTGATCGCCGAGCAGCTCAGCGCGGCCGGCGTGCCGGTGTTCGCCGCCGACATCAAGGGTGATCTCTCCGGGCTCGCGACCCCCGGCGAGGGCGACGACAAGCTCATCGCCCGCACCCGCTCGGTCGGCCAGGAGTGGAAGCCGACCGCCTTCCCGGTGGAGTACTTCGCCCTGGGCGGCGAGGGCGTCGGCATCCCGGTGCGGGTGAGCGTCGACTCGTTCGGCCCCACGCTGCTCAGCAAGGTGCTGGGCCTCAACGACACCCAGGAGTCCAGCCTGGGCCTGGTGTTCCACTACGCCGACAAGGCCGGGCTGAAGCTGATCGGCCTCGACGACCTGCGTGCGGTGCTGCAGTGGCTGGTCAGCGACGAGGGCAAGCCGGACCTGGTGGGCCTCGGTGGGTTGTCGAGCGCCACCACCGGCGTGATCCTGCGCAGCCTGATCGCGTTCGCCGACCAGGGCGCCGACGCCTTCTTCGGGCTGCCGGAGTTCGAGGTCGGCGACCTCCTGACCACGGCCGCCGACGGGCGCGGCGTGATCTCGCTGATGGAGCTGCCCGACCTCCAGGACCGGCCGGCGGTCTTCTCCACGTTCTTGATGTGGCTGCTGGCCGAGCTGTTCCGCACCCTGCCCGAGGAGGGCGACCTCGACAAGCCGAAGCTGGTGTTCTTCTTCGACGAGGCGCACCTGCTCTTCACCGACGCCTCCAAGCCGTTCCTGGAGACGATCACCCGGACGGTGCGGCTGATCCGGTCGAAGGGTGTCGGTGTCTTCTTCGTGACCCAGTCGCCCACCGACGTACCCGAGGACGTCCTGGCCCAGCTCGGCTCCCGCGTGCAGCACCAGCTGCGCGCGAACACCCCCAACGACGCCAAGGCGCTCAAGGCGACCGTCAACACCTATCCCACCTCGTCCTACGACGACCTCGGCGCCGTCATCACCA
>JAPSKJ010000147.1 GCA_031177735.1 Nocardioides sp. | reverse complement strand
TGCTCGAGGGACGTCGGTTCGTCCGGGTGTTGCCCCGAGTGTGGCGGTTCTGCGACTACGAGATGACCGAGGACGACTGGGTGGCAGCAGCGACGTTGTGCCTGCCCGAACGCGCTCACCTCACGGGGATCAGCCGGCTGAGGCGACTCGGCCTCGACCATGGCGCTGTCCTCCCCGTCCGGTTCGTGGTCGAGGGCGACCTCCATCTGGCGTACCGGGAGATCTTCGTCCACCGCACCGACGTGCTCCCTCCGACCGACGACGTGGGGGTGACTCCCGCGGCGGCGTACATCGCCTACTGCGCCGAGGCACGTGTCATCGAGGCGATCCAGGTCGGCGACTGGCTCCTGCATCACCACCACACCTCAGTGACCGAGCTGCACGCTGCTGCCTCGGCCGCACCGTGGCGGGCCGGTGCGCAGGAGTGCCTGTGGGTGCTCGGCCACCTCGACGGAACCGCCCGCTCGCTCAAGGAGTCCGAGACACGGGCGCTCCTGGTCTTCGCCGGCCTGCCTCGGCCTGAGTGCAATGTGCCGATCATGCTGGAGGGCGTGACCGCGATCGCGGACATGGCCTACCCGGCACAGCGCTCCGTCGTCGAGTACGAAGGCAGCCAGCACCAGCAAAGTCGCGCGCAGTACTCCTCCGACATCGACCGGTACGCGTTGTTCCGGGTCCACGACGTGGCCTATGTCCAGGTCACCAAGGAGAAGCTCGCTGCGCCACGCTCGATGGTCGGCGAGGTCTACCGGATGCTGCTGTCGCGGGGATTCAACGGTGACCCGCCCACGTTTGGGGCGCAATGGGCGTTGCTGTTCCAGCCGGTGGCCGACCAGGTGTCGCGCCGCCGGGGCCGATCGGGTCCTCGCCGGAGCAAAGGATGGCGCGGCGTCGCGACGCAGTGACATCGCGACGCCGCTGCCGCAGACACGCTGCTTCAGTCAGCGCTGCACACACCGGCGGTGCGTGGTCCACCAGAACTGCTCCGACAACGGTGGACTCCTCACCGCCGGCCCGGCGCGCCCCCCGCGACACGCCGAGGTGGCGGTGGGCGATCCACCGAGTCCGCAGCGAAAACGGTGGACAACTCACCGCCCACTCGGGCGGCAGGTCACCGCACCAGCGGCTCAGCCGAGCACCCGGGCGAGGAACTGCCGGGTCCGCTCCTGCTCGGGGGCACCGAAGATCCGCTCGGGCGGGCCCTGCTCGAGGATCCGGCCGCCGTCGAGGAAGCACACGGTGGTGGCCACCTCGCGGGCGAAGGCCATCTCGTGGGTGGCCAGGATCATCGTCATGCCGGCGGCCGCCTCCGCGCGCACGCTCTCGAGCACCTCGCCGACCAGCTCGGGGTCGAGGGCCGCGGTGATCTCGTCCAGGAGCAGCAGGCGCGGCGAGGTGCACAGCGCGCGCACCAGCGCCACCCGCTGCTGCTGGCCGCCCGAGAGGGAGTCGGGGTGGGCGTCGGCGTGCGCGGCGAGGCCGAACCGGGCGAGCAGCTCCCGGGCGCGGTCGCGCGCGGCCGCCTTCGAGACCCGGTGCACCAGCGTCTGCGCCAGCGTGCAGTTCTCCAGCACCGTCAGGTGCGGGAACAGGTTGTAGGCCTGGAACACCATCCCGATCTCGCGGCGCACCGCGCGGGGGTCGATCCGCGGGTCGGTGATCTCGGCACCGTCCCACCAGATCGAGCCGTCGTCGACGGGCTCGAGCAGGTTGAGGCAGCGCAGCAGCGTCGACTTCCCCGAGCCCGAGGCGCCGATGAGGCACACCACGTCGTGGGCGGCGATGTCGAGCGCGACGTCGTCGAGCACGAGCCGGTCACCGTAGGCCTTGCGCAGGCCCTCCACCCTCAGCAGGCTCATCAGCGTCCTCGCTCCCGCCGCGCCGCGCGGGCGGCCAGCCAGTCGGTGAGTCGGGCCAGCGGCACGGTGACGACGAGGAAGAACGCCGCGGCGACGAGGTAGGCGGAGTAGTCGAAGTTGTAGTTGCCGTAGTCGGAGGCCGCCCGCAGCGCCTCCATCACCCCGACGGCCGAGATCAGTGCGGTGTCCTTCTGCAGGGAGACGAAGTCGTTCATCAGCGGAGGTACGACGCGTCGCAGTGCTTGGGGCAGCACGACGTGACGCATGGCTTGTCCGCGGCTCAGCGCGAGCGCCTGCGCCGAGGCCAGCTGGGTGGGGTGGACCGACTCGATGCCGGCGCGGATCACCTCGGCGACGTAGGCCCCGTAGGACAGCACGAGCGCGACGAGGGTCAGCCAGAACAGCGAGTTGGTCACCCCGGTCAGCTGCATCGCCGGGATGCCGAACGCGCAGACCATCACCACCAGGATCGTCGGGACGCCGCGGAAGAGGTCGGTGTAGACGACGGCGAGGATGCGGGCGGGAGTCAGCCAGGGCGACACCGTCGAGCGGGTCACCGCGACCAGGCCACCGAGGAGCAGGATCAGCGGCTCGGCGATCAGGAACATCTTCACGTTGGTCCAGAAGGCGTCACGCACCTCCGGGAACGCCGCGCGCATGTGGCCGGTGTCGAGGAAGGTGTCGGCGAACCGGTCCCAGCCCGGCGAGCTGACCGCGCCCAGCGCGAGCCCGCCGAACACCACCAAGGTGATCAGCGCGGCGGTCGCACGCTGCCGGCGGCGTACCCGGGCGGCGACGGCCTGGCGCTCGAGCTGGCGCTCGCTGGGCGTCCAGCCGGCCGCCGTCGCGGTCGGGCCGGTCACTGGAGGACGGGCACGCTGACCACGTCGGAGAGCCACTCGGTCTGCAGCTGCGCGAGCGTGCCGTCGGCCTCCATCTCGGTCAGCGCGGCGTCGACGCAGGCGCGCAGCGGGTTGCCCTTCTCGAAGAGCAGGCCGAACTGGTCGGGGTTGGCGGTGGAGTCGAACTGGCCGGTGATCGTGCCCTTCGGGATCTCCACGGCGGTGATGTAGAAGGCGGTCGGCAGGTCGGCGACGATCGCGTCGACCTGGTCGTTGAGCAGCGCCTGCTTGGCGGCGTTGGTGTCGGAGAAGACCAGCGGCTCGGCCTCGGGCTGGACCTCCTCGCGGATCGCGGTCAGCGAGGTGGTGCCGGTCTGGGCGCCCAGCCGCAGGCCCTGGAGGTCGGCGAGGCTGGCAGCCTGGTCGGCCTTGTCCTTCAGCGTGATGACCGCCTGGGTGGCGGTGTAGTAGGGCACCGAGAAGTCGACGACCTCGGCCCGCTTGGGGGTGATCGAGATCTGGTTGATGTCGAAGTCGAAGGTCTTCTCACCCGGGGCGTAGGAGTTGTTGAAGGGCACCTTCACCCAGCTGACCTGGTCGGCGGAGAAGCCCAGACGCTCGGCGACCTCGTAGGCGACCGCGGACTCGAAGCCCTCGCCGTTGCTCGGGTCGTCGTTGCTGAACCAGGGCTCGTAGGCCGGGGAGTCGGTGCCGACGGTCAGCGTGCCGGGGCTGGTCAGCGGCAGCGACTCCGGCGCGCACTCGCCCTCGCCGGCAGCGCCGGCGCTGCCGGCAGAGCCCGTGCCGGACGGCTCGCTGGCGGTCGACGTCGAGTCGGCGGAGTCCTCGGTGGTCTCGTCGGCGGGTGCGCACGCGGTGATCGCGACGACGGCGAGAGCGGCGGCAGTGGCGGAGGAGAGACGGCGCAGGCGCATGGCCGCATCGTAGAGGCGCCCGAGCATCGCTCGCTCCGACGGGCACGGCGGCGGACGCCGGTGCTGACGGTCCATCCATTACCTGTGAGTAACATCGGGCCATGGCGTACGACCACCTGCTCTCCCCGTTGACCCTGGGCGACCTCACCCTGCGCAACCGCATCGTGATGGGCTCGATGCACACCGGGCTGGAGGACCGCCGCTGGGACCTGCCCAAGCTGGCGGCGTACTTCGCCGAGCGGGCCAAGGGCGGCACCGGGCTCATCGTCACCGGCGGCTACGCCCCCAACAAACGCGGCTGGCTCAAGCCCTTCGCCAGCGAGATGACCACCCGGCTGCACGCGATGCGCCACCGCGAGGTGACCGCCGCCGTGCACGAGCACGGCGGAGCGATCGCGCTGCAGATCCTGCACGCGGGACGCTACGGCTACCACCCGTTCAGCGTCTCGGCGAGCGCGACGAAGAGCCCGATCACGCCGTTCCGCCCCACCGCGCTCAGCACCAAGGGCGTCGACGACACCGCCAGCGACTTCGCCCGCGCGGCCCGGTTGGCGCAGAAGGCCGGGTACGACGCCGTCGAGGTCATGGGCTCGGAGGGCTACCTGATCAACCAGTTCCTCGCCGAGCGCACCAACGACCGCACCGACAAGTGGGGCGGCTCGGCCCTCAACCGGATGCGGTTCCCGGTCGAGGTGGTCCGCCGCGCCCGCGAGGCGGTCGGCGCCGGCTTCCCGATCCTCTACCGGATCTCCCTGCTCGACCTGGTCGAGGGCGGGCAGACCTGGGAGGAGACCGTCGCGCTGGCCCACGCCCTCCAGGAGGCCGGCGTGACGGCGTTCAACACCGGCATCGGCTGGCACGAGGCCAGGGTGCCGACCATCATCACCCAGGTCCCGCGGGCGGCCTGGCGCGGCTACACCGCCCGGCTGCGGGCCGAGGTGGACGTGCCCGTGTGCGCGTCGAACCGGATCAACACCCCCGAGATCGCCGAGGACATCCTCGCCAGCGGCGACGCGGACCTGGTCTCGATGGCCCGGCCGCTGCTCGCCGACCCGGAGTTCGCGGCCAAGGCGGCCGAGGGTCGCGCCGACGAGATCAACACCTGCATCGCCTGCAACCAGGCCTGCCTCGACCACGCCTTCTCCAACCGGCCCGCGTCCTGCCTGGTCAACCCGCGCGCAGGACGGGAGACCACCCTGGTCCTCTCCCCCACCCGCACCCGCCGATCGGTCGCCGTCGTCGGCGCCGGTCCCGCCGGCCTCGCCACGGCCGTGTCGGCCGCCGAGCGCGGGCTCGCCGTCACGCTCTTCGAGAAGGCACCGCAGATCGGAGGACAGTTCCGCCTGGCCATGGCGGTGCCCGGCAAGGAGGACTTCGCCGAGACCCTGCGCTACTACGGTCGCCGGCTGGAGGTGCTGGGGGTCGACGTACGCCTCTCCACCGAGGCGACCGCGGCCGACCTGGCCGTCTTCGACGAGGTCGTCGTCGCCACCGGTGTCGAGCCGCGCATCCCCGTGATCGAGGGGGTCGACCACCCGCGGGTGGTGTCGTACGCCGACGTGCTGGCCGGCCGCGTCGTGCCCGGCCGTCGGGTCGCCGTCATCGGCGCCGGCGGCATCGGCGTCGACGTCAGCCACTGGCTGGTCCACGAGCCGGAGTCGCCCGAGGAGTGGATGGCGCACTGGGGCGTCGGCGACCCGGCGATCGACCGGGGCGGACTCACCGAGCCCAAGCCGCGCACCCCTGCCCGCCAGGTCACCTTGCTGCAGCGCAAGACCACGCCGATCGGCATCGGCCTGGGCAAGACCTCCGGCTGGGCGCACCGCGCCGTGCTCAAGCAGGCCGGGGTCACCCAGGTCAGCGGCGCGACCTACCACCGCGTCGTCGACCACCCCGACGGCGTCGTGCTGGAGTACGCCGTCGACGGCGTGCGCCACGAGCTGGTGGTCGACCACATCGTGCTGTGCGCGGGCCAGGAGTCGGTGCGCTCCCTCATGGACGGGCCGGGCGCCGAGCGCTGGCAGCTCGTCGGCGGGGCCGAGGTGGCCACGGAGCTCGACGCCAAGCGGGCCATCGAGCAGGGCACCCGGGTGGCCGCCGCGCTCTGAACCGTCAGGAGCGTTCGCCAGCCCAGCCCAGCCCCGGCCCGGCGCGAGGGCCGCGGGGCTCAGCGGCTGTCGTCGTGCTGCTGACCGGCGATGACGTGGGCGTACCACTCGAAGGAGCGCTTCGGCGTGCGCGCGAGCGTGTCGAAGTCGACGTGGACGA
>JAPSKJ010000146.1 GCA_031177735.1 Nocardioides sp. | reverse complement strand
GCCAACCCGACCGCGGTGATGGTCATCAAGTCGACCATCCCGGTGGGGTTCACCGCCGAGACCTCCAAGCGCCTGGGCACCGACAACCTCATCTTCAGCCCGGAGTTCCTCCGCGAGGGCAAGGCGCTGTGGGACAACCTGCACCCCTCCCGCGTCGTGGTCGGCGAGGTGAGCGACCGGGCGCAGCGCTTCGCCGACCTGCTGCTGGAGTGCGCCGAGGAGGACGACGTGCCGGTGCTGCTCACCGGCAGCACCGAGGCGGAGGCGATCAAGCTCTTCTCCAACACCTACCTCGCGATGCGGGTGGCGTTCTTCAACGAGCTCGACACCTTCGCCGCCCTGCGCGGGCTCGACGCCCGCCAGATCATCGACGGCGTCGGCCTCGACCCCCGGATCGGCAGCCACTACAACAACCCGTCCTTCGGCTACGGCGGCTACTGCCTGCCCAAGGACACCAAGCAGCTGCTCGCCAACTACCGTGACGTGCCGCAGACCCTGATCGAGGCGATCGTCCACGCCAACACGACCCGCAAGGACTTCGTCGCCGAGGACATCCTCGCCCGCAAGCCGAAGGTCGTCGGCATCCACCGGCTGCTGATGAAGGCGGGCTCGGACAACTTCCGCGAGTCCAGCGTGCAGGGCGTGATGAAGCGGCTGAAGGCCAAGGGTGTCGAGGTGGTGGTCTACGAGCCGGAGCTGCCCGAGGAGACCTTCTTCGGCTCCGAGGTGCTCCGCGACCTGGCTGAGCTCAAGCGGCGCTCCGACGTGATCGTCGCCAACCGGCGCACCCCGGACCTCGCCGACGTCGAGGAGAAGGTCTACACCCGCGACCTGTTCGGGGCCGACTGAGCGGTGCTCTAGTAGGCGCCGCGGCTGGCGAAGACCGCACCGATCGTCTTCATCAAGATGTTGAGGTCCTGCAGCATCGACCAGTTGTCCACGTAGTACAGGTCGAGCCGGATGGAGTCCTCCACGGAGAGGTCGTTGCGGCCGGAGACCTGCCACAGGCCGGTCATGCCGGGCCGCACGCGCAGCCGGCGGCTCATGGCGTCGTCGTAGAGCTCGACCTCGCGAGGCACCTGGGGCCGGGGGCCGACCAGGCTCATGTGCCCGAGGAAGACGTTGAAGAGCTGAGGGAGCTCGTCGACCGAGTAGCGGCGCAGCCACTTGCCGGGCCGGGTGATGCGGGGGTCGTCCTTGAGCTTGAACAGCAGCGCGTCGACCCCCTGCTCCTGCTGCAGCTCGGCGACCATGGCTTCGGCGTCCACCACCATCGTCCGGAACTTCAAGCAGGCGAAGCGCTCGCCGTCCTTCCCGACCCGGGTCTGGCGGAAGAAGACCGCCCCGCCGTCGTGAAGCTTCACCCGGAGCGCGGCGAGGAGGATGAGCGGACTGAAGAGCACGATCAGCAGGCTGGAGCCGACCAGGTCGAAGGTGCGCTTGGCCCAGCGGGACGCCTGAGCCCAGCGCGGTGCCTCCAGGTGAACCAGGGGCAGCCCCCCGACCGGCCGGATCTTCACGCGGTCGCTCGCCATGTCGGTGATGCTGGGCGCCATGACCAGCTGCACGGAGCGCTGCTCGAGCTCCCAGAGGATGCGGCGCAGGTCCCGGGCGTTGCGCGAGCTGCCGCCGGTGAAGAACAGCACGTCGAGGTCCTCGGCTGCGCTCACCGCCGCCGGGTCGCTGGCGTCGCCGAGCACGGGGATGCCCGACGGGGTGTGGTGGCCGGGTGAGCCGGCCGGGACGAAGGCACCGGTGACCTGGTAGCCGAGGTGGCGCTCGCGGCGCAGGACCGCGGCGATCTCGTCGACATGTCCCGGGCCGCCGACGATGACGACGCGCTGGAGCAGCCCGCCGCGCAGACGAGCGCTCTGCACGGCCCGGCGGATGGCGAGCCGGCCCAGGATCAGCAGCGCGCTGCCGACCGCGAAGGTCAGCAGGAAGAACCCGCGCGAGAGCTGGTAGCTGAACAGGTAGCAGGTGACACCGACGACCCCGGCCGCGAAGACGCTCGCGTTCAGGATCCGCTTGTACTCGTCGGTGCCCGCACCGAACACGTCGGCGGCATAGCTGCCGAACGCGCTCGTCGTGGCGAGCCAGCCGACGATCACGAAGGGCACCATCACGCCCACGTTGGCGCTCAGATCACCCGGGGCCTCGAAGATGTCGAGGTACTTGCGGCCCAGCACGGCGACCAGGCAGCTGACCGCCATCAACACGGCGTCGACGGCGAAGGCCGTGGCCGGCAGGTACTGCAGCGCCCGGCTCGGCGCGGCCGTCGGTCTTGCGATGCGCTCAGACAGGATCGTCATCTGCAGGTCGTCCCCATGGTGATTCGACGGACGGCTGGTGCGTCCGTCGACGGTGTCGTTGATGCTCGTCGGTGCGGTCGGCCCGAACGTGGTGTGGCCCTGCGCTCCCGAGCGAACGCTCGGCAACGCTGCCGGGTGTGGGGTGAACCAGAAGGTATCGGACCGCGCGCCGGCGCACCGGCTTTCGAGGGAATTCGTCGGTCCACGTGAGGAGCGACATAGCCGGAGCACGGTCCCGGGGAGCCGCTCACGGTCAGGCTGAGCGGCGGGACGGAGCTCCCGCGCGCTCAGGCGGGGTAGTCGGCTCCGGCCGCCTGGCGGGCACGCCACGCCGAGGCGACCATGTCGTCGAGGGTGTGCCGCATCTGCCAGTCCAGGTCACGGGCGGCCAGCTCGCCGGTGGCGACGATGCGCGCCGGGTCACCCGGTCGGCGGTCGCCGATCACCGGCTCGAAGTCGATGCCGGTCACCCGGCGCACGGCGTCCATGATCTCCTTCACCGAGCTCCCCGAGCCGCTGCCCAGGTTGTAGACCGGCTCGAGGGCTTCGCCGGCCTCCAGCTTGCGGGCCGCCACGACGTGGGAGTGGGCGAGATCGCTGACGTGCACGTAGTCGCGGATGCAGGTGCCGTCGGGCGTGGGGTAGTCCACGCCGTTGATCCGCGGCCGGTCGCCCTTCGCGAGCGCGTTGAAGACCAGCGGGAACAGGTTGTGCGGGCTGGCGTCGAACAGGTCGTCGCTGCCCGAGCCGACCACGTTGAAGTAGCGCAGGCTGGTGTGGCGCAGGCCGTGCGCCCGGGCGACGTCGCGGATCAGCCACTCGCCGATCAGCTTCGACTCGCCGTAGGGCGACTCCGGACGGGTCGGCGTCTCCTCCGTCACCAGGTCGACGTCGGGGGTGCCGAAGGTGGCCGCGCTCGAGGAGAACACGATGTTGGTGACGTTCTCCGTCAGCATGGCGTCGAGCAGCGTGGCCGTGCCGGTGACGTTCTGCAGATAGGTGTGCAGCGGGCGGGACACCGAGACGCCGGCGTACTTGAACCCCGCCAGGTGGACGACCCCGGTGATCTCGTGCTCGCGCAGGGTCTTCTCCAGCAGCGGCTGGTCGAGGAGCGTGCCCTCGACGAACGCGACGCTGTCGTCGACGAAGCGCCGGAAGCCCGTCGAGAGGTCGTCGAGGACGACCGGGGTGATCCCCGCCTGTGCGAGCGCTCGCACCACGTGCGAGCCGATGTAGCCCGCGCCACCGGTGACCAGCCAACCCATCCGAATCTCCTTCGATCGTTCGGTCGCCTAGAGTATCCGCGCGGTGCGACGGCGGCTGGGACGCGGTCGGTCGACTGCGAAACCACGACGAAGGCACACGAGGAGACGTAGTGGCAGAGAACAAGCGCGCGCTGATCACGGGGATCACGGGTCAGGACGGTCAGCACCTCTCCGAGCTGCTGAACTCGAAGGGCTACGAGGTCTTCGGGTTGATGCGCGGTCAGCGCAACGCGCGCCGGGAGGCGTTCGAGGCGGAGTTCCCGTACGTGCACCTGGTCGAGGCGGACCTGACCGACCCGACGTCGCTGCTCGCGGCGGTGCGCACGAGCGAGGCCGACGAGATCTACAACCTGGGTGCGATCAGCCACGTGGGTTACAGCTTCCGCAACCCGCAGCTGACCGCGGACGTGACCGCCAAGGGTGTGCTGAACCTGCTCGAGGCGGTGCGCTCCTCGGGCCGGGCCGAGGAGGTTCGGTTCTACCAGGCCTCGACGTCGGAGATGTTCGGCGGACTCGACTACAACCGCCCCGGTGCGGGCTACAACGAGGACTCGCTGTTCCACCCGCGCAGCCCGTACGGCGTCGCGAAGCTGTACGGACACTGGATCGCGAAGAACTACCGCGAGTCCTACGGCATGTTCGTCTCCACGGGGATCCTGTTCAACCACGAGGGTGAGCGGCGCGGCCTGGAGTTCGTGACCCGCAAGATCACCGACGGGGTGGCGAAGATCCACCACGGCGTGCAGGACCACCTCGTGCTGGGCGACCTGTGGCCCAAGCGCGACTGGGGCTACGCGGGCGACTACGTGCGCGGGATGTGGCAGATGCTGCAGCACCACGAGCCGGACGACTTCGTGCTGGCCACGGGGGAGACGCACTCGATCGAGGAGTTCCTCACGCTGGCGTTCGCCGAGGTCGGGATCGAGGACTGGAAGCCCTACGTGCGTCAGGACCCGCAGTTCATGCGGCCGGCCGAGGTCGACATCCTGCTCGGTGACCCGACCAAGGCCGAGACGGTGCTCGGGTGGAAGCGCGAGGTCGACTTCCCCGGCCTGGTCAAGCGGATGGTGCAGCACGACCTCAAGCTGGTCGCCGGCTCGTGAGGGTCGTCGTCTCCGGCGTCGGCGGCTTCGTTGGGGGACACCTGGTCCGTGAGCTCGTGGCCCACGGCCACGAGGTCGTCGGCCTGGGCCTGAACAGCCAGGCCCCCGAGCTCGACCTCGTCGACTACATCGCCGGAGACCTCGCCGAGGGCTGGCCGGACGTGCCCTGCGACGCCGTCGTGCACCTGGCCGCCCGCTCCGCGGTCGGGCCGTCCTTCGCCGACCCGCAGGGCTACCTCACCGCCAACAGCGCACCGGTGACGCACCTGTGCGAGGGCCTGCTCGCCTCCGGCTCCTCGCCGCGCGTGCTGGTGGTGTCCACCGGCGCCGTCTACGCACCCGGCGTCGGGCTCACCGAGTCCTCGCCGACCGAGCCGTCCTCGCCGTACGCCGTCAGCAAGCTCCTCACCGAGACCCAGTGCGCCTACTACCGGCGCCGTGGCCTGGACGTGACCGTGCTGCGTCCGTTCAACCACATCGGCCCCGGGCAGCGAGGCGGTTTCCTGCTCGCCGACCTGGTCGGCGGCGTACGCGAGTGGGCGGCGAGCGGCCGCCCGCTGACCGTCGGCAACCTCGACACCCGCCGCGACTACACCGACGTGCGTGACGTGGTGCGTGCCTACCGGCTCGCCCTGGAGGCGCCGGCGGTGACCGCCCCGGTCATGAACGTGTGCTCGGGGCAGTCCCGGTCGGGACGCGAGCTGCTCGACGAGGTCGTCACGCACCTCGGGCTGGGGGAGCCGGAGATCGTGGTCGACCCCGCTCGGCTGCGGCCCGGCGACCCCGCCGAGATCGTCGGCGACAACGCCGTCATCCGCGCCCAGCTCGGCTGGGAGCCGGTCATCCCGCTGACGGACACCGTCCGCGACACCGTCCGCGACATCGTGGCGGCCGACTGACGGTTGCTGCCTGGAGAGCGGGCGCACGTACGGTGGGTCGGTGATCTGCCAGCGCCTGCTCTCGGCCGGCCCCTCCCTCGTGGTGGCGCTCGGCCTCGTGGCGGCAACGCCGAGCGCCGCGCTGGCCGAGCGGGTGGAGCCGCGCGGGGTGTCGGCGCCGCTCGCTGCGCCGGCGGACTCGACCGCCGCGCCACTCGCGGGACGCGTGGTGGTGCTCGACCCCGGCCACCAGCTGGGCAACGCCCGCTTCCCGGGCCGGATCAACCGCCCCGTCCCGGCCGGGCCGTTCCGCAAGCCGTGCAACACCACCGGCACGGCGACCAACGGTGGCTTCCCGGAGGCGACGTTC
>JAPSKJ010000145.1 GCA_031177735.1 Nocardioides sp. | reverse complement strand
TGGCCCACCAGGCCGGTTGGCGTCCCTCCGCGCCCTGAGCGCTCCGGCACCGGTGCGGTTCTTGCCCGATTTGTGGCATGCCAAACGGTGACCCCGCCTCCTAGGTTGAGGCACACGAGCCGGCTCTCCAGCCGGTCCAGATGGGGGACTTCACCGTGGCGATCGTGTCGACCTTCGCGCCGCCGAGCGCGCGCCCGCAGGGTGCGACCGCCGGTGTCGCGGTCGGTCAGGTGCCGTGGCCGCTCGGCCTCGAAGGCGCCGCGGTGCTCCTGGCGGTCGGCGTCGTCGCGTGGCTGGAGAGCCCGTTCACGCCGCTCGCGGCCCTCGTCGTCTCCGCCTCCTGGGCGGTGGTCCTTCGGCTCACCGGCACCCGCGCCGGATTCCTGGCGGGCCGGCCCGCTGGTGTGCCGTTGCAGGCTGCAGCACTTCTCGGGCTCGGCCACTGGCTGGCCTCGATCGTGGTGCCGCTCCCCCTGACCGCCGCCCAGGTTCTCGTCTTCGCCGTCACCGCCGCGACCACATCGGCTGCCCTGCGCTACGCCTCATCGGCGGCCGTCACCCGATCGGGGCACGGCGGCCGGCAGATCCGGACACTGGTGCTCGGCAACGCCGACGACGGCGTGAACCTCCAGGAACGTTCGGACGGGCGATTGCTCGTCATCGCCACGTGCGGACCCGATCAGCTCGGCGCCGTGGCCGAGGAGCTGGCCCCCGACGTGGTGGTCGCCTTCCCCGGTGCAGGCCTCGAGGGCCGCGTGCTCCAGCGGGTCGCCTGGCAGCTCGAGGACGCCGGCATCGCCCTGGTCGTCAGCACCCGGCTCTCGGACGTCGCTCCGAGGCGGCTGCGTGCCGCCCGCCTCGGCGCGGTGGACCTCGTCGAGGTGCTGCCGTGTCGTCGGCGCGGCGGGGCCGCGGTCGCCAAGCTCCTGTGGGAGCGGGCCGCTGCCGTGGGCGTCATCGTCCTGCTCGCGCCGATCCTGGTCGCCCTGGCGCTGGCCGTCCGACTGGACTCGAGGGGCCCGGTGATCTTCCGGCAGACCCGCGTCGGGCGCAACGGCAAGCCGTTCACCATGTGGAAGTTCCGCACGATGCACGTCGACGCCGACCACCTGGTTCACGGGGCGGCCTCGGAGTCCAACGCGATCCTCTTCAAGCTCCGCGCCGACCCGCGGGTGACCCGGGTCGGGCGGTTCCTGCGGAGGTATTCCCTCGACGAGCTTCCACAGCTGGTCAACGTCGTGCTCGGCCAGATGAGCCTGGTCGGCCCGCGACCGGCGCTGCCGGTCGAGGTGAGCGCCTACGACCAGGACCCGCGCCGGCGGCTCGCCGTGAAGCCCGGCCTCACCGGGTTGTGGCAGGTCTCCGGCCGCTCCGACCTCAGCTGGGAGGAGTCGGTCCGGCTCGACCTGGACTACGTCGACAACTGGTCGCTGGGCCGCGACCTCGGGATCATCGCCCGGACGGTGCAGGCGGTGCTGGGGCACCGAGGTGCCTACTAGCGCACCCGGCTAGGAGTTGAACTTCTGCTGGGTCCGCTCGAGACCCTCGGCGATCAGGCACTCGACGGCGTCGGCGGCCTTGTCGACCTGGAACGCCAGCACCTTGCGCTCGGCCGAGGAGTAGTTGGACAGCACGAAGTCGGCCACGTCCTGGCGGCCGGGCGGCCGGCCGATGCCGACGCGCACCCGGTAGAAGTCGCCGGTGCCGAGGGAGGAGCGGAGCGACTTCAGCCCGTTGTGCCCGTTGTCGCCGCCGCCCATCTTGACCCGCATCGTGTCGAACGGGATGTCGAGCTCGTCGTGGATCACGACGATGCCCGTCGGGGCGACCTTGTAGAAGCTGGCTAGCGCCTTGACCGGCCCGCCGACCTCGTTCATGTACGAGCGCGGCCGGGCCAGCACGACGCGCGGGGAGGGCAGACCCGGCGTACCGAGCCTGCCCTCCACGACATCCGCGCGTCCGGTCTTGTGTGACCGGAAGCTGCCGCCCATGCGTCGGGCCAGCTCGTCGTTGACGAGGTAGCCGACGTTGTGGCGGTGACCGGCGTACGTCGGCCCGGGATTGCCCAGGCCGACGACGAGCCAGGTCTCAGCATCGGTCACGCCGAGGTCACTCGCTCTCGCCGGCCTCAGCGGCAGGCGCGTCGTGGACGATGCCGGCCTCGGCCTCGGCCTCCTCGAGCTCCGCCTCGACCTGGGCGGCGGACGGGGCGCCGGTGACGTTGACGACCAGCGCGTCGGCGTCGGTGACCAGGGTGGTGCCCTGCGGCAGGACGACGTCCTGGGCGAGGATCTGCGTTCCGCCCGAGAGACCCTCCACGCTCACCTCGATGGACTCCGGGACGTGGGTGGCCTCGGTCTCGACCGTGATCGCGTTGAGCTCGGTCATCACCATGGAGTCGGGGGCGGCGTCGCCGACCACGTTGATCGGGATCTCGACGGTGACCTTCTCACCGGCGCGCACGGCGACGAAGTCGACGTGCTCGATCACGCGGCGGATGTGGTCGATCTGGACCTGCTTGACCAGGGCCAGCTGGGTCGTGCCCTCGACGTCGAGCTCGAGCAGCGCGTTGGCGCCACCGTGCTTGATCGCCATCATCGTGTCGTGACCCGGCAGGGTCAGGTGGATCGGCTCGTTGCCGTGGCCGTACATGACGGCGGGGATCTTGTTCTCGCGGCGGATCCGGCGGGCGGCGCCCTTGCCGAACTCGGTGCGGGTCTCGGCGGTGATCTTCTCGGCGGACATGGGGTGCTCCCTTGGGTCGCATCGGGTGGTGGTCGGCCGCCCGGCGGGAGACTCCGACAAACGAAAGGACGCCGCGACCCTCAGGGCACGCGACGTCGACGTCCGCCAGCCCTGTCGATCACGGAGACCCTTGCGTTCATGGGGCTCCCTCGCCGAGGCAACTTCGGCAGTCTAGCCAGCCGCGCCTCCGGCAGGCGAATCGCCGTACTCGCACCCGGCGACCGCCCACGCCGCGGTGGCCCGGCGCTCGCGAGCAGCCGAGCTGCTGCTCAGCGCTGCCCAGCGAGGACCCCTCAGGCGTGGCCGTCGAACATCGAGGTGACCGAGCCGTCCTCGAAGACCTCGCGGATCGCACGGGCCAGCATCGGGGCGATCGAGAGGGTGGTGAGCTTGTCGAACTGCTTCTCGTCGGGCACCGGCAGCGTGTTGGTGATGACCACCTCGGTGGCCGGGCTGTTCTTCAGCCGGTCGACCGCGGGGTCGGACAAGATCGCGTGCGTGGCGGCGATGATGACGCCCGCGGCACCGGCCTCCATGATCGCCTCGGCGGCCTTCACGATGGTGCCGCCGGTGTCGATGATGTCGTCGGTGAGCACGCAGATCTTGCCCTTGACCTCACCGACCACCCGGTTGGCGACGACCTCGTTGGCGACGTCGGTGCGGCGGGTCTTGTGGATGAAGGCCAGCGGTACGCCGCCGAGCTTGGCCGCCCAGCGCTCGGCGACCTTGATCCGGCCGGCGTCGGGCGAGACGACGCACAGCTGCTCGCTGCCGTACTTCGCGCCGATGTACTCGGTGAGCAGCGGGAGCGCCATCAGGTGGTCGACCGGTCCGTCGAAGTAGCCCTGCAGCTGGTCGGCGTGCAGGTCGACGCTGATGACGCGGTCGGCGCCGGCAGTCTTGAACAGGTCGGCGATGAGGCGGGCGGAGATCGGCTCGCGGCCGCGGTGCTTCTTGTCCTGCCGGCTGTAACCCCAGAACGGCATCACGACGGTGATCCGCTTGGCCGAGGCACGCTTGAGCGCGTCGACCATGATCAGGTGCTCCATGATCCACTCGTTGATCGGAGCCGTGTGGCTCTGGATCACGAAGGCGTCGCACCCGCGCACCGACTGCTCGTAGCGGACGTAGATCTCGGAGTTGGCGAACCCGTAGGCGCTGGTCGGGACCAGGTCGGTCTCGAGGAGCTCGGCGACCTCCTCGGCCAGCGCCGGGTGCGCCCGCCCGCTGAAGACCATGAGGTGCTTCTCGGTGGTCCGCTTGATGTCCGACGTCACGGGCGACGCTCCTGCCTGGCGAGTGGGCGTACCTCAGGATTCTGTCGCACCCTGGGGTCCGGCCCCAACTCCGGGTACGCCGTTGTGAGACGCCTCATGTTCGCCGGTTGTTCTCCTGGCCGGTTGCCCGGGGCGCGGGCTGGGCGCCGGCTGCGGCGGCGGCCTCCGCCTGGGCGGTGCCGGCGCGCTTGGAGATCGCCCAGCCCTCGATGATCCGCAGTGGTCCGGCGCTCACGGCGAGCGCGCCCGGCGGCACCTCGCCCCGGACGACGGTGCCCCCTCCGGTGGCGGCGCCGTCGCCGATCGTCACCGGGGCCACGAAGGTGTTGTTGGAGCCGGTCTTGGCGTGCTTGCCGACCGTGGTGCGGTGCTTGGCGACCCCGTCGTAGTTGGCGAAGATCGTGCCGGCACCGATGTTGGTGCCCTCCCCGATCTCCGCGTCGCCGACGTAGGACAGGTGCGGCACCTTGGCCTCGGCGCTGATCCGGGCGTTCTTGGTCTCGACGAAGGCGCCGATCTTGCCGGCCGCGCCCAGCACGGTGCCCGGGCGCAGGTAGGAGAACGGGCCGACCGTGGCGCTGTCGCCGACCACGGCGAGCTCACCGTGCGTGCGCACCACCCGGGCGCCGGCGCCGACCTCGCAGTCCTTGAGCGTGGTGTCGGGCCCGACCACCGCGTCCTCGGCGATGACTGTGGCGCCGAGCAGCTGGGTGCCGGGCAGGACCGTGACGTCGGCGGCGAGTCGGACGTCGGCGTCGATCCAGGTGGTCGCGGGATCCATCACCGTGACGCCCTCGCGCATCCAGCCGGTGACGATGCGCCGGTTGAGCTCGCGACCGAGCTCGGCGAGCTGGGCGCGGTCGTTGGCGCCGGCGATCTCCGCCACGTCCTCGATGGGATAGGCGCCGACCGTCATGCCGGCCTCCCGCGCGAGCGAGATGGCGTCGGTGAGGTAGAACTCCCCCTTCGCGTTGTCGTTGCCGATCCGCGGCAGCACCTCGGCGAGGAAGGACGCCTCGAAGGCGAGGATCCCGGAGTTGATCTCGGCGATCTCGCGCAGCTCGGGGGTGGCGTCCTTGTCCTCGACGATGGCGACGACCTCGCCCTCCTCGTCACGGACGATCCGCCCGTAGCCGGCGGGGTCGTCGACGACCCCGGACAGGATGCTGACCGCCCGCTGGGCGGCCTCGTGCTCGGCGGCGAAGCGGCGCAGGCTCTCGGCGCGGAGCAGGGGCGTGTCGCCGTAGGCGATGAGCACCGTGCCCTCGTGGCTGGCAGCGATCCCGAGGGCGTCGACCGCGACCCGAACGGCGTGACCGGTGCCCAGCTGCTGCTCCTGGACCGCGAGCACGCAGGTGGGGTCGAGCTGCTGGATGTGGGCGGCCACCTGCTCTCGCTGGTGACCGACCACGGTCACCACGCGGGCCGGCTCGAGCTCGCGGACCGCGGCGAGGACGTGGCCGAGCATGCTGCGTCCGCCGACCTCGTGGAGCACCTTGGGGGTCTTCGACTTCATCCGAGTGCCGCCGCCGGCGGCCAGCACGATCACGGTCAGCGTCATGGGCGTCAGCCTAGGTGGTGCGCCGCCCGCGCGGGCCGGCCCGCAGGCGCCCGGATCCCCAACATGGGAGCCGGGATGCCGGAGGCCGCCGCCTCCCCTTCTCCGCCTAGCGCTCCCGGGGACCGCTGATGACCTGCGCGAGTGCGCCGCAGATGGGATGGATACCGGCCCGGCCGGCCCGCCGGCGTACCGGATCGGACGGGCGCCGGAAGGAAGGGGTGCCCTGTGAGCCCGATGAGGATCAGGCCGCTCGGCGGTGCCGTCGGCTGCGTGATGATGATCGTGATCTCGGTCGTGCTCTCGGTGCTGCTCACGGTGCTGCTCAACCTCGGCCGTTGACACGACACCGTCCGCGGACACGGGGGGCTCTGCG
>JAPSKJ010000144.1 GCA_031177735.1 Nocardioides sp. | reverse complement strand
GGCCGAGGGTGCGGGGCCGGTGGTGCTCACCCCTCCAGGCTAAGGAGCCAGTGGCCCTGAGGCAGAAACGTCGGGCCCCCACGGTGGCTGCTGCTGGTCGGTGAGGACGCACAGGGCGGTGCTCGCCCGGGTCAGCGCGACGTACAGGTCGCCGCCCCCGCCGAGGCGGTGCGGCTGGACCACCACCACCCGATCGAACTCGAGCCCCTTGCTCGAGCGGGCGGTGTGCACGACGGCGTCGACCTCCGCGAGCACGCTGCGCAGCTGCGCCACCAGGTCGTCGGGGGCGATGACCGCCGTGGTGCCGGGAGCGGTCGCCCAGCTCCGGGCGCGCACCGCGGCGGCTGTCACGACGTCGTCCACGCCGACCTGTGTCTCCACAGGCCGACCGCTGCTCCGGATGGCCCGCGGGGCGCGCAGACCCGGCCGGGTCGCCGCGAGCACCCGGGCCGCCACCTCGATGATCTCCGCCGGGGTGCGGTAGGACACGTCGAGCTCGACGACCCCCCACCGCCCGGCCAGCGCCGGCTCCAGCGCCTGCGCCCAGGACTCCGGCGCCTCGGGCCGGGCGCACTGGGCGAGATCACCCACCACGGTCATCGACCTGGTCGGGCACCGCCGCACCAGCGCGCGCCAGTCCATCGGAGTGAGCTCCTGCGCCTCGTCGACGATCACGTGGCCGTAGGTCCAGGAGCGGTCGGCGATCGCACGCTCCGCGAGCGTGCGGTGGTCGCGGTCGGCGAAATGATCGGCCAGCTCCTCGGCGGCGACGCCGAGCAGGCCCTCGACGTCGGCCCTGTCGGAGACCTCGCCGGAGGTCTCGTCGTCCTCGAGCGCCCGGGAGCCGTGCAGAATCTCCAGCACCCCGCGGGCGTAGCGCACCTCCGCCTCACGTTCGGCCGCTGCGCGGGCACGCTCGGCGGAGTCGTCTCGACCGAGCACCTCGGCCGCTTCGTCGAGCAGCGGCACGTCCGCGGACGTCCACGCGGACCCCGTCGGGCGGCGGAGCAGCACGCGCTCGTCGGGGCTCAGCGGCCGAGCGGCGACCTCGAGCAGCGCGTCGTCCGCCCACAGCCGCTCGAGCAGGCGCTGCGGCGTGAGCCGCGGCCACAGGCGGTCGACAACCTCCTCGACCTCGGGGGTCTCGGCGAGCTCGCGCCGCAGGTCGGCCACGTCGTGCACGTCGAGCAGCAGCCCGCCGTCGATCGGGTCGGTGCCGATCTGCGCCGCCCAGGCGGCCGCCAGCGCGTCGAGCAGTGCGGTGCGGAAGGTGACCCGGGCGGCGTTGTGCGGGAGTCCCGTGGCCCGGGCACGGTCGCGCAGGTCGCCGCACACCCCGCCGTCGAGGGTGAGCTCGTGCCCCGCCCCGACCACGACCCGCACGCCCTCCTCCGGAGCCTGCTGGAGCGCCGCGACGGCCTCACGCACCACGTCGACCATCGCCAGCCGGCCCTTGACCGCCGCCACGTCCGGGCGCTCCACTGCGTCGGCCGAGACGCCAGGGAAGAGGTCGGCCATCGTGGCTGCGACCACGTCGGACTCACCCAACGCCGGCAGCACCTCCGAGACGTGGTCGAGGAACACCCGCGTCGGCCCGATCAGCAGCACGCCACGCCGCGAGAGCCGGTTGCGGTGCTCGTGGAGCAGGTACGCCGCCCGGTGCAGCGCCACCGCCGTCTTCCCGGTGCCCGGGGCACCCTGCACCACGAGCGCGCCGCCGAGCGGCGCGCGGATGATCCGGTCCTGATCGGCCTGGATGGTGCGGACGATGTCGTGCATCCGGCGCCCGCGCGGCGCGGTCAGCACGTCGAGCAGGTGCTCGTGGGACCCGGACGCGTCCTCGCCGTCAGGCGTCCCGGTCAGCACCTCGTCGTCGACGCCGAGCAGACGGTCGTCGCGGACCCTCAGGTGCCGCCGGCGGCGTACTCCGAGGGGATGAGCGGTGGTGGCGGCGTAGAACGGGCGCGCGGCCGGTGCCCGCCAGTCGACCACCAGCGTCTCGTGGTCCTCGTCGGCCAGACCGGTCCGCCCCACGTAGATCCGGTTCCCGTCGACCAGGTCGAGACGCCCGAACGCGACCGCTGACCCGGCCGCCGCGAGGCCGGCGATCCGGCGCTCCAGCCTGGCCACCTCCGCGTCGCGCTCCACCCGGTGGGCGGGCAGCCGGGCGACGCGCGCTCGAACGCGGGTCAGCGCCTCCCGCGCCTCCGCGAGCAGGTCGTCTCGCCGGCGGGCGGCACGGGCGATGAAATCGGCGTCGTCGCGGGTTGCGATATCGGCTCGAAAAGGCCTGTTATCATTGATATCGAGTGATTGCGGCAATCGCTTTTCTGCATTTCGCACAACTCGCCAGAATAGCGTTTTCCGGCACTGGCGAAGATGTTGCCGATTCGCGCGGGTCAGGACTTCCGGGAGAGGAAGGCGAGCATCGCCTCGCGCGCCTCCGGGGTGCCGAACAGATGCCCGCTCAGCTGCGCCATCTCCTCACCGCGTGCGTCGATGCGGTGCACCAGGTCGGCCGCCAGGAGCAGCTTGGTCTCGCGCAGACCCTGCGTCGATCCGCTGGCCAGCGACGCCGCCACCCGGGCGACCTCCGCCTCCACCTGGTCGGCCGGCACGGCGCGGGTGACCAGTCCCATGCCGACCGCCTCGGCGGCGGTGAACTTCTCTCCGGTGAGGAACGTGTACGCCGCCGCGCGACTGGTCAGCCGGGGCAGCACCGTCAACGAGATGACTGCGGGGGTGAGGCCGAGCTTGACCTCCGTGAGGGCGAAGTCGGCGCTCTCGGCAGCGACGACGATGTCGGACGAGGCGACGATGCCGATCCCGCCCGCACGCACCGGTCCGGCGAGCTCGGTGACCACCGGCTTGGTGAGCGCGACGATGGTGCGCTGCAGACCCACGATCGCGCGGGCGCCCTCGACCATCGGCACCGTGGCGGCCTCCGACAGGTCCGCCCCGGAGCAGAAGACCCGGCCTGAGGAGCGCAGCACCACCGCCTTGACGGTGTCGTCCTCGTCGGCGTCGTGCAGTCGTGCGCGCAGCTCGGCGACCAGGCGCTGGGAGAGCGCGTTGCGGTTGTGCGGGGAGTCGAGGGTGATCGTGGCGACGCCGTCGGTGACGGCGTAGTGGACCAGCTCGTCGGCTTGGGTCTGCGCGGTGACGTCGTTGTCGGCCATGTGCCGATCCTGCCCGGGGCGGTACGCAAAGCCCGGCCCGACATGCGGAGGCTGCCCCGGTCGGGAGGCCGAGGCCGGCGGGCGCGGCATAGTGGGAGGGTGGACCGCATCGCCGAGGCGTTCCGGGCGATGCCACGGGAGGGCTTCCTGCCGCGGCGGGACCGACCGCGGGCCGGCTTCGACGGGCCGATCGCCATCGGGGCCGGACAGACCAACTCCCAGCCGCTGACCGTGGAGGCGATGCTGCGGCTGCTCGACCCGCAGCCCGGCCACCGAGTGCTCGACGTGGGGGCCGGCTCCGGGTGGACCACCGCCCTGCTCGCCCACCTCGTCGGGCCGACCGGCGAGGTGGTCGGTGTGGAGCGAGTGCCGAAGCTGGTCGACTTCGGACGGCACAACCTGGCGCGCACCCGCCAGCCGTGGGCCCGCATCGAGCCCGCGACCGACGGAGTGCTCGGACTGCCTCACCTGGCGCCGTACGACCGGATCCTGGTCTCCGCCAACGCCACCACGCTCCCCGAGGAGCTGCGCGCACAGTTGGCCGAGGGCGGCCGGATGGTGGTGCCCGTCTCGGGCGTGATGCTGCGCGTGGAGGCCGACGGCACGATCAGCGAACACGGTCACTACCGGTTCGTGCCGCTGGTGTGAGCGGCCCCGGCCTGCCGGGTCAGCGCTCCAGCGGCGTGGGCGGGCGGTCGTGCGGATTGCCCTCGGGCGGCTCCGGCAGCGCCCGGCGCCGCGGATGCTTCTTCGCCCACGAGGGGTCCATCACGATCTCGTGGATGTCGCCGTCGGGTCCGTCGAAGGTGACCGCGACGGTCTCGAAGCCCTTGTGGCGCTGCATGAGGACGTAGGACGCATAGGCCCGCCGATCCGCATCCGTCAGGTCCACCCGGTCGGTGAAGGGGGTGAGCAACGCGCGCGGCCACAACCGCCGGACGTAGACGACGTTGACCTCGATGCCCAGGACGCCCATGACGGCGGCGAGATAGATGATGCCGACCAGGCCGAGCACCAGCGCGAAGGTCTCGTTCATCCCGTCGAGCCCGGCCAGCACCCGGGTGACGAACTCCGTGCCGGCCCACTGCAGCGACTGCCACATCACCGCCAGCGCAAACGCCCCCGGTGCCGCCGCCCGCAGCGAGTGCCCACGGGCGGTGGCGAGCCGCATCACCAGGGTCAGCATCGCGCCCATCACCAGCACGGTCGCCGCGGCGATCATCCAACGCAGGGTCGCATCGACCCGAGGACCGAAGACCTGCGTGTTGGCACCCAGGACGGAGACGATGCTCACCGCGAGCAGCGCCAGGCCCGAGGTGGCGATCAGCACCAGGCTGCGCAGCCGCAGCAGGATCGGGTTGGGCCGGCTGTTGCGCGGCACCGACCAGGCGGTGTTGACGGCGTTCTGGATGGCCAGGCCCAGGCCCATCGCGCCGTAGAGCGCGGCCAGCGACCCGACGATCACCCCGCCGCGCGAGCCCTGCAGGCCTTCGGGACGGCCGAGCTCCTCGCCGATGATCGGGAACTGGTGCAGGGCCGAGTTGAGCAGCTGCTCCTGCAGCTCCGGGTTGCCCTCGAGGAAGAAGCCCAGGATCGAGGACCCGAGCAGCATCAGCGGGAAGATCGCGATGAAGGCGTAGTAGGTCAGCACCGCGGCCAGGTAGCTGCCCTGGTCCTCGAAGTACTTGTAGACCACCGCGAGCGGGAAGCCCAGCAGCGCGAACCGGCGCTGCGTCCGGTCGAGCGCGCCGACGGCCTCCACGCGGGCAAGGTTAACGGTCAGGGTCGGGCAGCGTCGGCATCTCGAGCCCGACCTGCCGCCCGAGCAGCACACCGCGGGTGACCGCGTCGCTGCCGAAGCGTGACCGCACCTCGTCGAGGGCGCCGTCGAGCGAGGTGGACCGGTCCTCGCCCTCGGGGGTCGTCTGCCACAGCGGCAGCTCCAGCTGCTCGGTGGTCGCATCGGCCAACCCGGAGATGCTGATGCCGAGCAGCGTGCACCCGCGCTCGGTGAGCATCGGCAGCGCCGCCTGCAGCAGCCCACGCCCCGTCGCCAGCCACTGCTCGGTGCCGCTCGACGTGCCGACGATGGTGGTCGAGCGGGTCGCCCGGGTGTAGTCACCGAACCGCATCCGCAGCGTGAAGGTCCGCCCGGTGCGCTCTCCCGCGCGCAGTCGGCGGGTCACCCGGTCGACCAGTCCGACGAGCACCGCGTCGAGCTCCTCGGGAGTACGCCGCCGGGCGGGCCCGAGCGCGCACTGCGAGCCGATCGAGCGGCGCCGTCGGCCCACCTCGACCGGGCGAGGATCCATCAGGTTGGCGAGCGCCCACAGGTGTCGGCCGGAGTGGTCACCCACCAGCTCGGCCAGGACGTCGCGCTCGCGGGCGGCGAGCTGCCCGACCGTGCGGATGCCCTTGCGGTGCAGCTTGTCGCGGGTCACCTCCCCCACGCCCCAGAGTCGCTCGACCGGCAGGGGGTGGAGGAACTCGCGCTCCTGCGCGGGTGGCACCAGCAGCAGCCCGTCGGGCTTGCTCACCGCGCTGGCGACCTTGGCGAGGAACTTGGTGCGGGCGATCCCGACCGAGATCGGCAGGCCCACCTCGCGGCGTACGCGCTCGCGCAGCGCCACCGCGATGTCGAGCGGCTCGCCCGCCAGCCGGCGCAGTCCTCCCACGTCGAGGAACGCCTCGTCGATCGAGAGCCCCTCCACCAGCGGGGTGGTGTCGCGGAAGATCTCGAAGACCCGCCGGCTGGCCTCCACGTAGGCGTCGAACCGCGCCGGCACGACGACGGC
>JAPSKJ010000143.1 GCA_031177735.1 Nocardioides sp. | reverse complement strand
ACGACGACTCCAGTGTGCGGGTGGTCGAGATCGGTGGACCCTGGAGCCGCGAGCTGTGCGGCGGCACCCACGTCGACCACTCCTCGCAGGTGGGCACGATCGTGGTCACCGGCGAGTCGTCGGTCGGCTCGGGCAACCGTCGCATCGAGGCGTTCACCGGCCTGGAGGGTTTCAAGTACCTCGCCCGCGAGCGTGACGTCGTCGACCAGCTGACCGGCCTGCTCAAGGCCCAGCCCGACGACCTGGTCGGCCGGGTCGGCGAGCTGGTCGAGCGGCTGCGCGCCACCGAGAAGGAGATCGAGCGGATCCGGGTCGCCCAGCTGCTCGCGCGTGCCGGCGACATCGCCGCGAAGGCGCTCGACGTCGACGGGGTGGCCGTCGTGGCCGAGAAGGCGCCCGGCGCGTCCGGTGGCGACGTGCGCACCCTCGCGGTCGACGTACGCTCGCGGCTCACGCAGGCCGGCGGCGACCGCCCGGCCGCCGTCGTCATCGTCGGTGAGGCCGAGGGCAAGGTCTCGGTCGTCGCCGCCGTCAACGAGGCCGGCCAGGCCCGCGGCCTGTCCGCCAACGACCTGCTGCGCGGCATCGGGCCCGTGCTCGGTGGCAAGGGTGGCGGCAAGGCCGACCTCGCCCAGGGCGGCGGCACCGACCCCTCACGCATCGACGAGGCGCTGGCGCTGGTCGCCCGGCTCGTGGCCCAGGCCTGAGCGCGCGGGCGGGGCAGATGCGGCACGGAGTCCGGATCGGGATCGACCCCGGCGACGCCAGGATCGGTGTCGCCAAGAGCGACCCGACCGGCTTCCTCGCCACGCCCGTCGAGACGGTGCCGCGCGGGCGGGGTGACCTGGCTCGGCTGGCCGCCATCGTCGCGCAGGAGGCGGCCGAGGCGGCCCCGACGGGTGTCGTCGAGGTCGTCGTCGGTCTGCCACGCTCGCTCAAGGGCGGTGAGAACCCTGCGACCGTCAAGGTCCGCGAGTTCGCTCGTCGACTGGCCCGCCGGCTGGCGCCGGTGCCGGTGCGGCTGGTCGACGAGCGGCTCACCACCGTGTCGGCGGAGGCTATGCTGCGCGACCAGGGCCGGAAGGGAGCCAAGCGGCGGGCCGTGGTCGACCAGGCCGCCGCCGTGCTCATCCTCCAGCACGCATTGGACAGCGAACGCGCATCGGGGGACGCGCCAGGAGAGATCGTCGAGGCCGAGAGTGACTGATCCACAGCAGCATCCCGAGTACGCCGGCAGCCCGGCCGACGCGCCGCGGGACTCCGACGGCGGGCTGGGCGCCATCCTCGGTGACGAGCCCGTCGACGAGCCCGTCCGCACCCGGGGCGGCAACCGCCGCGCCCAGAAGAAGGGACGCGGCCTGCCGGGCTGCCTGGCCGTGCTGATCGCCCTCGTGGTGATCGGCGGCGGCCTGTGGTGGGGCGCCGACCGCGGCATCGACGCGATCCGCGAGGCGCTCAACGGCTCCAGCGCCGAGGACTTCCCCGGCCCAGGCACCGGTGAGGTCGTCGTGGAGGTCAAGGAGGGCGACACCGCCGCCCAGATCGGCCGCAACCTCAAGGCCGAGGGGGTCGTCGCCTCCGTCGACGCGTTCATCCAGGCGGCCAACAGCAACCCCGAGGCCGCCGGCATCCAGGTCGGCTTCTACACGCTGCGCCAGGAGATGCGCGCGGCCGACGCGCTCGACGTGCTGGTCGACCCGGCCAACATCGTGACCACCGCCGTGACCGTCCCAGAGGGCCTGCGCGTCGTCGACATCGTCGAGGTGCTGGCGAAGGAGACCGGCTTGCCGCGGGCGCAGTTCGAGGCCGCCCTGGAGGACCCGGCGGCGATCGGCCTGCCCGAATACGCCCAAGGCAACCCCGAGGGCTACCTCTTCCCGGCGACCTACGCCTTCCCGCCCAACGCCCAGCCGGTCGACATGATCAAGCAGATGGTGGACCGTTGGCGCGAGTCGGCGGAGTCCAACGAGATCGAGGCCAAGGCCGCCGAGCTCGGCTACGAGCCTCAAGAGATCATGACGGTCGCCAGCCTGGCCCAGTCCGAGGGCAAGACCGCCGAGGACATGAGCCGCATCGCCCGGGTGATCTACAACCGCATCGAGAACCCCGACGGTGGGGGCGGCACCGGCGGGCTGCTGCAGATCGACGCCACCGTCGACTACGCCCTCGACCGGCCGCTCACCGTGGGCCTGACCCAGGAGGAGCGGGAGAACACCGACTCGCCCTACAACACCTACGTGGAGCCCGGTCTGCCTCCGGGGCCGATCAGCTCACCCGGCGACGAGGCGATCCACGCGGCGCTCAACCCGGCCGAGGGCGACTGGTACTACTACGTCACCGTCAACCTCGCCACCGGCGAGACGAAGTTCGCCGAGACCTACGAGGAGTTCCAGGGCTACTGGAACGAGTTGCGCGACTACTGCGCGACCGAGTCCGCCGGAGCCTGCTGACCGTGCCGAGGTGCGCAGTCCTGGGCGACCCGGTCGCCCACTCGCTGAGCCCCGTCCTGCACCGGGCCGGCTATGCCGCGCTCGGGCTCGAGGAGTGGACCTACGACGCGGTCCGGGTGCCGGCCGGCACGCTGGCCGACTTCGTGGCCGGGCTCGACGAGGAGTGGCGCGGGCTCTCGCTGACGATGCCGCTGAAGCGGGAGGCGATCGGGCTGGCGGCGAGCGTCTCGGGCCGCGCCTCGCTGGCCGGCGCCGCGAACACGCTGGTCCGCACACCGACCGGCTGGGCCGCCGACAACACCGACCTGCCGGGCGCGGTCGCCGCGCTGCGTGAGCGCCACTCCGGCGCGGTCGGCTCCGCGGTGATCCTCGGCGGTGGCGCCACCGCCGCGTCGACCGGGCTGGCCCTGGTCGACCTCGGCGCCGACACCGTCACGGTGCTCGCCCGCGACCCCGCCCGGGCCGGGGAGACCCTCGACGTCATCGCCGCTCACCCGTCCCGCCCGCGGGTCGAGACGCTCGGCCTCGACGCCGACGGCCTGGCGGCCGCTCCCGACGCCGACGTGCTGGTCTCGACCATCCCGGCGACGGCCCAGGACGAGGCGCTGCTGCGGCGCTTCGCCGGCGTACCCGTCCTCTTCGACGTCGTCTACGACCCCTGGCCGACCCCGCTGGTCGCGGCGTCGGGGAGCAGCACCGTGATCTCCGGCCTCGACCTGCTGGTGCACCAGGCGGTGCTCCAGTTCGAGCAGTTCACCGGCCAGCGCCCGCCCCTCGACGCCATGCGCGCGGCCGGCGAGGCGGCGCTCGCCGGCGCCGGATGAGCACGCTGGTGGCCGTGGCGGCCTGTGCCGTCGCGGCCGCGGTGCTCGCCGTGCTCGTGCCGGTGCTGATCCGGTCGCTGCCCGAGCCCGAGCCGCCGGCGCTTCCCGACGACCCGGCCGAGGACTCCACCCTGCAGGCACAGCTGCGCCGCGAGGGCCCCAAGGAGGAGTACGCCGTCCTGGCCTCGCGCCGCTGGCTCCTCCCGCTCGCGGTCGCGGTCGCGGCGGTCGCCGCCGGAGCGCTGGCCTGGCGGTTCGGGGCGGTGTGGGAGCTGGTCGCCCTCGTGCCGCTGGTGGTCGTGGGCGTGGCGCTCGCGGTGATCGACGTCCGCACCCGGCTGCTGCCGACCCGGATCGTGCTGCCGGCCACCGCGTTCGCCGTCGCCACCGGGGTGGTCGGCGCACTGGCGCTGGACCAGCGCGGGGACCTGGTCCGCGCTCTGGTTGCGATGCTGGTCGCGCGCGGGATCTTCTGGCTGCTGTGGTTCGTCGCCCGGGCCGGGCTCGGCTTCGGTGACGTGCGGCTGAGCGCGCTGCTCGGGTTCGTGCTGGGCTGGTTCGGTGTCGCCGAGGTGGTGGTCGGCCTCTACGCGGGCTACCTCGTCTTCGGCGCCCTCGTGGTGGTGCTGATGGTGGTCACCCGCGACCGGTCGCTGCTCAAGCGGCACCTGCCGTTCGGGCCGTTCCTGCTGGTGGGCGCCTGGCTCGGGCTGCTGGCCGGGCCGGCGGTGGCCCGCGCCCTGGGGTACTGAGGGCGGAATGCTCACCTCGCTCGAGCCGTCGCCTCGTCTCGCGAGCAGCGGGCGCCGGACGGCGTCCTCACCCGGGATGGGAGACTGACCCCATGCTGCGTTGGCTCACTGCCGGAGAGTCCCACGGCCCGTCCCTGGTCGCGATCCTCGAGGGGCTGCCCGCCCATGTCCGGGTGACCAGCGAGGACATCGGTGACGCGCTGGCCCGGCGGCGGCTCGGCTACGGCCGGGGCGCCCGGATGAAGTTCGAGCGTGACGAGGTCACCATCGTCGGCGGCGTGCGCCACGGCGAGACCCAGGGCGGGCCGGTCGCCATCTCCGTCGGCAACACCGAGTGGCCGAAGTGGGAGACCGTCATGTCGGCCGACCCGGTCGACCCCGAGGTGCTCGCCGGTCAGGCCCGCAACGCGCCGCTGACCCGGCCCCGGCCCGGTCACGCCGACCTCGCGGGCATGCAGAAGTACGCCTTCGACGACGCCCGGCCGATCCTCGAACGCGCCTCTGCGCGCGAGACCGCCGCCCGGGTCGCCCTGGGTCGCGTGGCCAGCGCGTTCCTCGAGCAGTCGGTCGGCGCCCGGATCGTCTCCCACGTCATCGAGCTCGGCGGCGTGCGCACCAGTGGCACCCAGCTCCCGCAGCCCGACGACGTGACGCGCCTCGACGCCGACCCCGTGCGCTGCCTCGACGCCGACTCCAGCAAGCTGATGGTCGAGCGCATCGACCAGGCCCACAAGGACGGCGACACCCTCGGCGGCGTGGTCGAGGTCGTCGTCCACGGCCTTCCGCCGGGCCTCGGCTCGCACGTGCACTGGGACCGCCGTCTCGACGC
The DNA here is from genome assembly GCA_031177735.1 of Nocardioides sp. GTDB lineage: Bacteria > Actinomycetota > Actinomycetes > Propionibacteriales > Nocardioidaceae > Nocardioides. The sequence goes on along the minus strand of JAPSKJ010000143.1, from coordinate 1,191 downwards.
CCGGCTCGCCGGCGCGTTGATGGGCATCCAGGCGATCAAGGGTGTCGAGCTCGGTGACGGCTTCGCGCTCGCCGCCACCCCGGGCAGCCTGGCGCACGACGAGATCGTGCCGACCCCGGAGGGCATCCGGCGGGCCTCCGGCCGCTCCGGAGGCACCGAGGGCGGCATGACGACGGGTGAGATCCTGCGTGTGCGTGCCGCGATGAAGCCCATCGCCACCGTGCCGCGCGCCCTGCGCACCGTCGACGTCGCCACCGGCGAGGAGGCGGTGGCCCACCACCAGCGCTCCGACGTGTGCGCGGTGCCGGCCGCCGGCATCGTCGCCGAGGCGATGGTCGCGCTGGTGCTGGCCGACGCCGTGCTGGAGAAGTTCGGCGGGGACGCGGTCGCGGAGACCCGCCGCAACGCCGAGTCCTACCTGGCCTCGCTCACCTACTCGTGAGCGCGGCACGCCCCCGGCTGGTGCTGGTCGGCCCCATGGGGGCCGGCAAGACGACGGTCGCCCGGCTGCTGGCGCAGCGGTGGGAGGTCGCGGTCCGCGACACCGACGACGACGTCGAGCGCACCGCCGGCAAGCCGATCTCGGAGGTCTTCGTCGACGACGGCGAGGCAGCCTTCCGGGCGCTCGAGGCCGAGGCAGTGGCCCGGGCGCTCGCCGAGCACGACGGCGTGCTCTCGCTCGGTGGAGGGGCGGTGCTCGACCCCACCACCCGGGAGCGCCTGCGCGACCACACGGTGGTCTTCCTGCGGGTCGGGCTCTCGGATGCGGTGAAGCGGGTCGGGCTGGGCAGCGGCCGGCCGCTGCTGTTCGGCAACGTCCGCGCCCGCGTCAAGCAGCTGCTCGAGGAGCGCACCCCCATCTACGAGTCGGTGGCGACCCTGGTCGTCGACACCGACGGCCGGACACCTGCCGAGGTGGCCGACGACATCGATCGCCGACTGACGAAAGGCCAGCGATGACCAGCGTGCTGCACGTGGGCGGCGCCTCGCCCTACGACGTCGTCGTCGGGCGCGACCTCGCCGGTCGCCTGCCCGGCATCCTCGGTGAGAAGGTGGAGCGGGTGGCCTTCCTCTACGCCGCCGACCTGGCCGAGATCGCCGAGCCGGTCATGCACGTCCTGCTCGAGCACTACGACGTCCTCGGCCTCGGTCTGCCCGACGGTGAGGCCGCGAAGTCGGTCGAGGTCGCCG
>JAPSKJ010000142.1 GCA_031177735.1 Nocardioides sp. | reverse complement strand
CGCCAACGGCAAGCCCGACCGGGTCACCCTGCGGGGGCTGGCGTGAACGGCGCGCGGGTGTGGTCGATCCCGATGCGCACCCGCTTCCGCGGCATCACCGTGCGCGAGGGCGTGCTGATCCGAGGGGCTGCCGGCTGGGGGGAGTGGAGCCCGTTCCTGGACTACACCGACCCGGCCGTCGCGGAGCCGTGGCTGCGCTGCGCCGAGGAGGCGGCGGCGGGGAACTGGCCGGCGCCGCTGCGCGACCGGGTCCCCGTCAACGTCACCGTGCCGGCCGTAGGACCGGAGCAGGCACACGCGATCGTCACCCGCTCCGGGTGCACCACTGCCAAGGTGAAGGTGGCCGAGCCGGGGCAGACGCTCGCCGAGGAGGAGGCGCGCCTGGAGGCGGTGCGCGACGCCCTGGGCGCGGCCGGACGGATCCGCATCGACGTCAACGGGCTGTGGTCGGTCGACGAGGCCGTCGCCCGGCTGCCGGTGCTGGAGCGGGCGGCCGGCGGCCTGGAGTACGTCGAGCAGCCCTGCGCCGCCGTCGAGGACCTCGCCACCGTGCGCCGCCGCGTGGCGGTGCCCGTGGCCGCCGACGAGTCGATCCGCCGGGCGGCCGACCCCTACCGCGTGCGCGACCTGGAGGCCGCCGACGTGGCGGTGCTGAAGGTGCAGCCGCTCGGCGGCGTGCGCGCGTGCCTGCGCATCGCCGAGGACATCGGCCTGCCCGTCGTGGTGTCCTCCGCGTTGGAGACCTCCGTCGGCATCGCCGCCGGCCTCGCACTGGCCGCGGCGCTGCCCGAGCTGCCCTACGCCTGCGGGCTCGCGACGGTCGCGCTGCTCACCGCCGACGTGGTGAGCGAGCCGCTGCTGCCGGTCGACGGCGAGCTGCCGGTGCGGGCGCCGACCGTCGACGAGCGCGCCCTCGACACGCTGGCCGCCACCCCGGACCGGGTCGCGCACTGGGAGGCCCGAATCGCCGAGGTGCTCCGGGTGAGGGAGACTTCTCGGTTGTGAGCTCCACCGACCTGGCGCGTGCCGTCGTGACGGCGCTGATCGAGGCCGGGGTCACCGAGGTCGTCGTCGCGCCGGGCTCGCGCAACGCGCCGCTGTCGTTCGCGGTCTACGACGCCGCCTCCGCCGGGCTGGTGCGGCTGCACACCCGCATCGACGAGCGCTCGGCCGGCTTCCTCGCGCTCGGGCTGACCAAGGTCGGCGCCCGCGCCGCGGTCATCACGACGAGCGGCACGGCGGTGGCCAACCTGCACCCGGCCGTGCTGGAGGCCGCCCACGCCGGCCTGCCGCTGGTGGCGGTGACCGCCGACCGGCCGGCCCGCCTGCGTGGCACCGAGGCCAACCAGACCACCGACCAGACCGGCATCTTCGGCCCGCTGGTGACCACGCACGACCTCGTCGACATCACCGATGTCGACACCGAGGCCGTGTGCGCGGCTCGTGGTCCGGTGCACTGGAACGTCCAGCTCGACGATCCGCTGGTGCCGGCCGCGCCCTGGCCGGTGCCGCCGATCGAGGTCCGCCGCCCGAGCGGGCGGCCGCACCCGCGCCCGGCAGAGACGCTGCCGCTGGGCCCGCGCACCGTCGTGGTCGCCGGCGACGACGCCGGCCCGCCCGCCCGCGTGCTGGCCGAGAGCGCCGGGTGGCCGCTGCTGGCCGAGCCGACCAGCGGCTCCCGCACCGGCGACCACGCGATCCGCACCTACCGCATCCTGCTCGGCAGCCCGCTCGCCGACGAGGTCGAGCGGGTGGTCGTGCTCGGTCACCCCACCCTGTCCCGGCCGGTGATGGCGCTGCTGGCCCGGCCGGGTGTCGAGGTGGTCGCCGGGCGGGTGCCCGGTGTGTGGGCCGAGCGCTCCTTCCCGGTCGACCGGCTGCTGCTCACGCAGACGCCCGCGGTCGACGGGCGGAACGACCCCGCCTGGCTGGACCGCTGGCGCGAGGCCGACCGCTGCGTCGGCAAGCAGCTCGACGACCTGCTGGCGGCGGAGCCCGGCCTGACGGCGTACGACGTCGCCGGCGCCGTCTCGCGCGCCCTGCCGCCCGGCGGGCTGCTCGTGGTGGGGGCGTCGAACCCGATCCGTGACCTCGACGTCATGGTGCCCCGCTACCGCGTCGGTGATCGTCGCAAGGTGATCGCCAACCGCGGCCTGGCCGGCATCGACGGGGTGGTGTCGACGGCCATCGGCGCCGCGCTCGGCCGGGGGTCGTCGTCGCGGGCCCTCGCCCTCGTCGGCGACGTCACCTTCCTGCACGACAGCAACGGCCTGGTGCTCGGCCCCGACGAGCCTCGCCCGGACCTGACCATCGTGGTCGCCAACGACGACGGGGGCTCGATCTTCGCCGGACTCGAGCAGGGGGCGCCGGCCCACGCCGACCGGTTCGAGCGGCTCTTCGGCACCCCGCACGGGGTCCGGCTGGAGTCGCTGTGCGCCGCCACCCGCACCCCGCACCTGCGGGTCGACTCGCTGCCCGCCCTCGAGCAGGCGCTCGCCTCGCCCAACGGCGGCATCGAGGTGGTCGAGGCGGTCGTGCCGCGGGCGGACCGCCGCGAGCTCGACGCCCGGATCCGCGCTCTGCGGCCCTGACGCCACCACCCTCGCCGCGATTGCGGTGACGGGGTCCGACCTCCCTAGCCTTGGTCCAGTGCCGACCGTGATGACCGCCCTGCGCTCGCCGAAGACCCTGCGCACCGAGGTGCTCGCCGGACTGGTCGTGGCCCTGGCGCTCATCCCGGAGGCGATCTCGTTCTCCATCATCGCCGGCGTCGACCCGCAGGTCGGCCTGTTCGCCTCCTTCACCATGGCGGTCGCGATCTCGTTCCTCGGTGGACGTCCGGCGATGATCTCCGCCGCCACCGGCGCCATCGCCCTGGTCATCGCGCCGGTGATGCGCGACCACGGCTACGACTACCTGATCGCCACCGTGCTGCTCGGCGGCCTCATCCAGGTCGTGCTGGCGCTCGCCGGCGTCGCCAAGCTGATGCGGTTCATCCCGCGCTCGGTGATGGTCGGCTTCGTCAACGCGCTGGCCATCTTGATCTTCCTCGCCCAGCTGCCGCACCTGGTCGACGTCCCGTGGGCGGTCTACCCCATGGTCGCGGTGGGCATCGCGGTCATCGTCGGCTTCCCGCGGATCAGCTCGGTGATCCCGGCGCCCCTGGTCGCGATCGTCGCCCTGACCGCCTTCGTGCTCATCGGCGCGATCGACGTGCCGGACGTCGGCGACGAGGGCGAGCTGCCCGACAGCCTGCCGGCCTGGTTCGTCCCCGACGTGCCGTTCACCCTGGACACCCTCGAGACGATCGCGCCCTACGCGCTCGCGATGGCGCTGGTGGGCCTGCTGGAGTCGCTGCTGACCGCGAAGCTCGTCGACGACATCACCGACACCCACTCCGACAAGACCAGGGAGGCCTGGGGGCAGGGTGCCGCGAACGTGGTCACCGGCTTCTTCGGTGGCATGGGCGGCTGCGCGATGATCGGCCAGACGATGATCAACGTGAAGGTCTCGGGTGCTCGCACGCGGATCTCGACGTTCCTCGCGGGCGTCTTCCTGCTCATCCTCGTCGTCGGCTTCGGCGACGTGGTCGCGCTCATCCCGATGGCCGCCCTGGTCGCGGTGATGATCATGGTCTCGGTCGGCACCTTCGACTGGCACTCGGTGCGCACGCTGCCCCGGATGCCGAAGTCGGAGACGGCTGTCATGCTCACGACGGTCGCGGCCACCGTCGCCACCCACAACCTCGCCATCGGCGTGGTCGCCGGCGTGCTCGTCGCGATGACGCTGTTCGCCCGGCGCGTCGCCCACGTCACTCAGACGCACCGCGAGCTGGTCGAGGACGAGCGCGGCACGAAGGCGGTTTACCGGGTCACCGGCGAGCTCTTCTTCGCCTCCAGCAACGACCTCTACACCCAGTTCCAGTACGCCGAGGATCCCGACCGCGTCGTCATCGACCTGTCCGGCTCGCACATCTGGGACGCCTCCACCGTCGCCGCCCTCGACGCCATCACCACCAAGTACGACCGCAAGGGCAAGAGCGTCGAGATCATCGGTCTCAACGAGGCGAGCGCCGAGCGCCACGGCCGTCTCTCCGGGCAGCTCGGCGGGCACTGACCGCCTCGCCGTGGCGTCCACGTCCGGCGGACGCTGTGCGCACCACCCGAGACGCGCCCCTAGGCTGGTCGCCGTGGCCGACCGCACCGAGTCCCGTCGTGACGAGGACCTGACCGGCCAGGCCGGCCCCTCGCTGCGTCACTTCATCCGCACCGAGTCCGCGAGCGCGGGCCTCCTCGTCGTAGCGACGGTGGTCGCGCTGCTGTGGGCCAGCTCGCCGTGGTCGCACGCCTACGAGGAGCTGTGGCACACCTCGCTCCGTTTCACCCTCGGCGAGGCGTCGCTCGGGATGGACCTGCACCACTGGGTCAACGACGGCCTGATGGTCGTCTTCTTCCTCGTGGTCGGCCTGGAGGTACGCCGCGAGCTGGCCGTCGGCGAGCTGACCGACCGTCGCCGCACGGTGGTGCCCCTGGTCGCCGGCGTGGGCGGCATGCTGGCGCCCGCGCTGCTCTACCTCGTCCTCAACCCCAGCGGCGCGGCCGCGCACGGATGGGGTGTGGTCATCGGCACCGACACCGCGTTCCTGCTCGGGATGCTGGTGCTGGTCGGCCCGCGGGTCTCGACCCAGCTGCGGATCTTCCTGCTCACCCTGACCGTCATCGACGACATCGTCGCGGTGAGCATCATCGGCGTCGCCTACACCGACGGTATCGACGCCGTGCCGCTCGCCATCGCCGCGGCCGGTCTGGCCGCGATCGCACTGCTCGACCGGATCGGGGTGTGGCGCGCCTCGCCGTACGTCACCCTCATCGTCATCGTCTGGCTCGCCACCGTCGCCTCCGGGCTGCATGCCTCGATCGCCGGGATGCTCGCCGGTCTGCTGGTGCCTGCCGCCGAGCCGAGCCGGGCGCGGGTCGAGGCGGCGGCCGTGGTGTTCCGCGCGTTCCGGCAGTCGCCCCTGCCCCGGCTGCAGCGCGAGGCCCGCGAGCAGCTCGACCGCACGATCAGCGTCAACGAGCGGCTCCAGGAGTCGCTGCACGTGCCGACCGGCTTCGTCGTGGTCCCGCTGTTCGCCCTCGCCAACGCCGGGATCGACCTGCGCGGCGGTGTCCTCGCCGACGCCCTCGCCTCGCCCGTGACGTGGGGCGTCGTCCTCGGCCTGGTGCTCGGCAAGCTGCTCGGCATCGGTGGGGGAGCGTTCCTCGCGGTGCGGCTGGGCCTGGGCCGGCTGCCGCAGGGCGTCCGGGGCGGCCACGTGCTGGGCGGCGCGGCCCTGTCCGGGATCGGCTTCACCGTGTCGCTGCTCATCGTGGGGCTCGCCTTCGACGACCCCGCCGAGGCGGCGTTGCGTGACGAGGCCGTCGTGGGCGTCCTGCTGTCGGTCGTCATCGCCAGTGCTCTGGGCTGGCTGATCTTCGTCGGGGCGGCCCGGATGCTCGGTCAGCGGGATGCGGCCCTGCCGACCCGGCTCAGCGACCCCGTCGACCCCGCGCGCGACCACCTGCGCGGGCCGGCGGACGCGCCGGTCACCCTGGTGGAGTACCTCGACTTCGAGTGCCCCTTCTGTGCCAGGGCGACCGGCGCGGCGCGGGAGGTGCGCCAGCACTTCGGCGACCGGCTGCGCTACGTCGCCCGGCACCTGCCGCTCGAGGTGCACCCGCACGCGGAGCTGGCCGCGCTCGCTGCCGAGGCGGCCGGCCGGCAGGGGCGGTTCTGGGAGATGCACGACCACCTCTTCACCCGCCAGGACCAGCTCGAGCTGGAGGACCTGGTCGGCTACGCCGCCGAGCTCGGCCTCGACCCCGAGCAGTTCCTCCGCGACCTCCAGGACGAGGAGCTGGCCCACCACGTCGCCCGCGACATGGCCTCCGCCGCGGCCAGCGGCGTGCGCGGCACGCCCACGTTCTTCGTGGGGGAGGAGCGCGTCCAGGGTCGCTACGACGCCCGCACCCTCATCGAGGCCCTCGAGCGCTCGGCTGCGGATCGGGCCGGCGCCCGCACCGCCCGCTGA
>JAPSKJ010000141.1 GCA_031177735.1 Nocardioides sp. | reverse complement strand
CCTCGGCGGGCGAGACCCACGTGTCCGCCGGGTGCTGGAGTCCGGCGGCACGACCACCCTGGAGACCGACGACCTCCAGCACACCCTGACCGTGCTGCTCGACGCAGCCGCCGCCGGCGGCCTGCGCCTGGACGGGCTCACCGCCAGCACCGCGAGCCTGGAATCGGTGTTCCTCGACATCGCGGACTCGGCCGACCCAGCCGACCCAGCCGACCCAGCCGAACCGTTCGCCGGCCGCACCCGCACCGGCCGCACCAGCATCCAGGAGGTTGCCCGATGAGCACCAGCACCACCTCGATGAGGACGCGCAGCCGCTCCGCCGCGGTCGACCCCCGTCGGGTGGGCGGCCTGGCACGGGCCAACCTGCGACTGATGACCCGCAACTTGGTGACGCTGCTCTACGCGTTCGTGCTGCCCCTCGCCCCGATGGCCCTGCTGCTCGGAGGTGGCGGCCCGAGCGCCCAGCGCACGGCCGTCGCGACCGTGCTGCTCCTGGCCCTGCTGTTCCCGGTCTACTACAACACCCTGTCCCAGATCGTCACCCGCCGCGACGAGCTCGTCCTCAAGCGGCTGCGTTCGGGGGAGGCGACCGACGCCGAGATCCTCACCGCCGTGGCCCTGCCCGGCACCGTGATCGCGCTCCTCGTCTCCGCCCTGGTGGTCCCGATCGGCGCCGCGGCGGGCATGGACCTGCCCGGCAACCCGCTGCTCTACCTGGTGGGCGTCCTCGCCTGCTCGGTCATGTTCGCCGCCTTCGCGATCTGGACCGCAGCCTGGACACGCAACGCCGAGGCGGCCCAGCTCACCAGCGCCCCTGTGCTGGTGCTGGCGATGATCGGCACCATGTCCGGCGTCTTCCCCGACCGGGTCGCCCGCTGGATCGAGCTCACCCCGGGCGGCGTGGTCACCCAGCTGGTCGAGCTGACGTGGTCCGCGGACGGTCTGCTCGACGGCTGGGCGGACGCCGCTCGCGCCCTGGTCGCGCTCGTCTGCTGGATCGCCCTGGCCGCGGCACTCGCCCGGCGCTCGATGAGGTGGGAGCCGCGTGGCTGAGGCCGGTGCCGTCGCCCCCAGCCGCTTTGGCAGGCTGGGGGTCATGGCAGCGCGGAGCACGGGCGGCCGGTCCGGGGTGATCGGACGGCTCTGGCGGGACCGGTCGGAGCTGCAGCGGGTCGACCTCTACACGAGGCTGTCGCTCTACGCCGTCCACGCCCTGTTCGTCGCGTTCGTGGTGTTCCAGCTGCTCCACGCCCGCTCCGACGCCCGAGCGCTGGTCGTCGCCGTGGCCGTCGTGGCCGTCAACCTGCTGGCCTTCCGCCAGCTGCGCTCGGTGATCGACACGAGTCCGTCGCTCGGCGCCCTGCCCCCGCCGGGCCAGGTGGTGCCCCTCGTCGTCGGCGTGGTGACCGCGGAGGCACTCACCTTCCTGGTCCCGGCCGACCCCCGAGGTGCTGCGGCACTCGCGGTGTCGCTGGCGGTGGCGTTCGGCTTCGGCGCGATCCGGGACGACCGCGTCACGGCAGCGGCGGTGGTCGGCTGCGCCGTGCTGGCGTGGCTGCCCACCCTCGATCCGGCGGCACTCGTCGGCGGCACGGTCGCCGGCGCCTTCTGGATCCTCACCATGCGTGCCTCGTTGTGGGTGCTCGCGGTGATGTACGAGCTCGACCGAGCCCGCGGTGCGCAGGCAGCGCTCGCGGTGGCCGAGGAGCGGCTCCGCTTCTCCCGCGACGTCCACGACGTCCTGGGTCGCCACCTGTCGACCATCGCGGTGCAGGCCGAGCTGGCGGCCACCCTCGCCGGCCGTGGTGACGCCACCGCGTCGGAGCGGATGCTCGACGTCCGGGCCAGTGCCCACCGCGCCTTGCGGGAGGCCCGCGAGCTCGCCCGCGGCTACCGCGCGGCCAGCCTCGAGCAGGAGCTCGACGGCGCCCGCTCGCTGCTGCGCTCGGCCGGCATCACCGTCGACGTCCGGGTCGGCGAGGTGCCGACCCGGTGGCGCGAGGCCGCCGCCTGGGTCGTCCGCGAGGCCACCACCAACGTGCTGCGGCACTCCGCGGCGACGCGCGTCGAGGTGGAGTACGCCGGCGGCGTACTCCGGATCTCCAACGACCACCCCAATCCGCCGCTGGAGCCGGGTGGCGCTGCGGGGAGCGGGCTGACCGGGCTGCAGGAGCGCGTGGCGCCCCTGGGAGGATCGGTCACGACCGAGCACACCGACGAGACCTTCGTCGTCATCGCCACCCTCGGTGAGGAGCCCTCGTGACCATCCGCGTGCTGCTGGCCGACGACGAGCACCTCATCCGCGGCGCGGTCGCCCAGATGCTCGACCTCGAGGACGACATCGAGGTCGTCGCCCAGGCCGCCTCCTGCGACGAGGTGGTCGCCATGGCGCTTGCGGCCCGCCCGGACGTCGCGGTGCTGGACCTGCAGATGCCCGGCAGCCAGGCCGTCCCCGACGGGATCGGTGCGGCCTCCCAGCTGGCCGGCCTGCTGCCGGACTGCGGCTCGGTCATCGTCACCGGACACGGCCGGCCCGGCCACCTCAAGCGGGCGCTCGCCGCCGGTGTCCGGGGATTCCTGCCGAAGACCACGTCCGCGGCCACGCTCGCCGCCGTGGTGCGCACCGTGCACCGCGGCGGCAGGCACGTCGACCCGGAGCTCGCGGCGGAGGCCATCGCGGCTGGTGACAGCCCTCTCACGCCCCGCGAGGCGGACGTCCTCGAGCTCGCGGCCGAGGGTGCTCCCGTCGAGGAGATCGCCGACCGGGCGGCGCTGTCGGTGGGCACGGTGCGCAACTACCTCTCCAGCGCCGCGGGCAAGCTCGGCGCCGCCAACCGGCACGAGGCCTGCGCCATCGCCCGGCGGATGGGCTGGATCTGACCCAGCCCCGCGCCGGCGCCCGAACCGCGCCGAATCGGCCGGGCGCACGGTGCCGCCGTAGAATTCGGTCATGGATGAGGTTCCCGCGAAGTTCGCCCAGCTCGGCCTGACCTACGACGACGTCCTGCTGCTTCCGGGGTATTCCGACCTCGCCCCCTCGGACATCGACACCACCACGCGGCTGACCCGCGAGATCTCGCTCAAGGTGCCGCTGATCTCCGCGGCGATGGACACCGTGACCGAGTCGCGGATGGCCATCGCGATGGCCCGCCAGGGTGGCCTCGGCGTGCTGCACCGCAACCTCTCGATCGAGGACCAGGCCTACCAGGTCGACCTGGTGAAGCGGACCCAGACCGGGATCATCTCCAACCCCGTCACGATCGGCCCCGACGCGACCCTCGAGCAGCTCGACCAGCTGGCGGGTGAGTACCGCGTCTCCGGCTTCCCGGTCGTCGACGCCGACCACCGCCTGCTCGGCATGATCACCAACCGCGACCTGCGGTTCACCCCGGTCGCCGAGTGGGCCACCACCAAGGTCGACGAGGTGATGACGCCGATGCCGCTCATCACCGGCCCCTCCGACATCAGCCGCGACGACGCGACCGCGCTGCTGCGCAAGCACAAGCGCGAGCGGCTCCCCCTGATCGACGCCGAGGGCAGGCTCACCGGCCTGATCACCGTCAAGGACTTCGTCAAGGGCGAGCAGTTCCCCCACGCCTCCTACGACGCCCACGGCCGGCTCCTCGTCGGTGCGGCGATCGGCTACTTCGGCGACGCCTGGGTGCGCGCCACCACGCTGATCGAGGCCGGGGTCGACGTGCTCGTCGCCGACACCGCCCACGGCAACGTGCGGCTGCTGCTCGACATGGTCAAGCGGCTCAAGACCGATCCGGCGACCAAGCACGTGCAGGTCATCGGCGGCAACGTCGCGACGAAGGAGGGCGCCCAGTCGTTCGTCGACGCGGGCGCCGACGCGGTCAAGGTGGGCGTCGGTCCGGGCTCCATCTGCACCACCCGCGTCGTCACCGGCGTCGGCGTCCCGCAGGTCACCGCGGTCTACGAGGCCTCGCTGGCGTGCAAGCCGGCCGGCGTGCCGGTCATCGCCGACGGCGGCATGAAGCACTCCGGCGAGATCGGCAAGGCGATCGTGGCCGGTGCCGACTCGGTCATGCTCGGCTCGCTCCTCGCCGGCTGCGAGGAGTCGCCGGGAGATCTGGTCTTCGTCAACGGCAAGCAGTTCAAGGCCTACCGCGGGATGGGGTCGCTCGGCGCGATGTCCTCGCGCGGCAAGAAGTCCTACTCCAAGGACCGCTACTTCCAGGCCGAGGTCGCCAGCGACGACAAGATCGTGCCCGAGGGCATCGAGGGCCAGGTCGCCTACCGCGGGCCGCTCGCGGCGGTGGCCCACCAGCTCATCGGCGGGCTGCACCAGACGATGTTCTACACCGGCTCGCGCACCATCTCCGAGCTGCAGGAGAACGGCCGGTTCGTCCGGATCACGAGCGCCTCGCTCAAGGAGAGCCACCCGCACGGCGTCCAGATGACGGTGGAGGCGCCGAACTACAGCGGCTTCTGAGCCTCGTTGGGCCGCCTGCATGCCCATCAAGGTATGCAGGCGAACTGGCACTTCCCGGGTGGAACTCCGCACGGGAAGTGCGCACTCGTCTGCATACCTTGATGAGCATGCGCCCCGCGGAACGTCCGCCGGCGGTCGTGCGTTGAACCCCGGCCGGCGAGCGAGAGGGGATCTGCATGCGGACGATCGAGGAGCAGGTGGAGCGGCTGGTGGCCCGGGGGCTGCCCGAGGCGCCGCTGAAGGCGTGGCTGGCCGAGCGCGACGGGCCGCAGGCCGGGCTGGTGGTCGTGCACCCCGACCTGGTGCCGGCCTCCGCGCTGGCGCCGCTGCTGGAGCGCGACGGCAAGCCGGGTTTCGTGGTGCCCGACATGACCGACCTCGACGAGTTCGCGCCGATCGAGGGCGTCGAGGTGCCGGGAGGACCGGCGTACGTCGTCACCGACCCGCAGCGCGGCGACGACCTGCTCAACTGGTCGCCCGACGAGGCTCTGCCCGAGCTGGTCGGGCGCGGCCGCAGCCCCATGACGGTCAGCGAGGGGGTCAGCTGGCTGCTGCAGCAGCCCGACGTGCTCGCGCGCAACGTGTGCTTCATGACGATCGGCTCCCGCAAGCCCAAGGGGAAGGCCCTCGACCGGCGCACGCCGGCCATCTGGGTGAGCAACGGGGTGGAGCGCGATGGGGGAGCGGCGCGCAAGGGCGCCGCCAAGGTGGGCTGGTGCTGGGCCGGCAACCGCCACACCTGGCTGGGCTTCGCCTCGGTCGCCGCGCGGCACGGGTGAGCCGCCCGGCGACCGAGGTGGGCCCCTCACACGACGGCGGCCGGCACCGGTTCCGGCACAGAGGCCTCCACCCGAGCGCCGCGCAGACCGCGCGCCACCAGCAGCGCGCCGGCCAGCACGATGGCCGCATCGACGCCGATCGCGACCCGGAGTGCCGCCAGTGAGTCGACGCCGCCGGCCGCCACGGCGACCGCGCTGACGACAGGCACGCCCAGGGCGATCGCGACCTGTTGCGTCATCGTCGCCACGCCGGTCGCGAGGCCCTGCTCACGGTCCGGCAGCCCGGAGGTCGCGGCCACCATGAAACCGACGATCGCGCAGACGTGCCCGATCGCACCGAGGAACGTGGTGACCGCGACCAGCCAGATCGACGTGGTGGAGGTGCCGACCAGCACCAGCAGCGCGGTCAGCACCGCCTGGACGACCAGACCGCCGGAGATGGCGGCGCGCACGCCGACCGCCGAGATCACCCGGGGCCCCACGGAGCCGCCGACGATCGCACCGAGCCCCATGGCACCCAGCGTGAGGCCGGTCTGCAGCGGGTCGAGGCCGAGCACGTGCTGGAGGTACATGGTGAGCAGGAAGACCAGGCCCGGCTCCATCGCGAACGTCACGAAGCCGGCGACGTTGCCCCACGCGATCGTCGGTCGGCGCAGGATGCGGGTCGGCACCAGCGGGTGGCTGTGCCGGTCCTCGGCGCGCCAGAACCCCACGACGAGCACCGCCGCGGCCGCGAGCGAGCCCAGCGCCCAGCCATCGCCCACCCCGTGCTCGCCGGCCCGGGTGGCGCCGTAGACCAGCGCCAGCAGTGCGGTCGTCACCAACGCGGCTCCGGG
>JAPSKJ010000140.1 GCA_031177735.1 Nocardioides sp. | reverse complement strand
TCGGGCTGCTGCGGCAGACGGCGTACCTCACCCACCCGGTGTTCCACGAGCACCACAGCGAGACCCAGATGCTGCGCTACCTGCGCCGGCTCTCGGCGCGCGACTACGCACTCGACCGCGGCATGATCCCGCTCGGCTCGTGCACCATGAAGCTCAACTCGACCACCGAGATGGAGCCGATCTCACTGCCCGGCTTCGCCGATCTGCACCCGTTCGTGCCCGCGGAGGACGCCGCGGGCTACCGGCGGCTGGTGGAGGAGCTGGAGGGTTGGCTGGCCGAGGTCACCGGCTACGACCACGTCTCGATCCAGCCCAACGCCGGCTCGCAGGGGGAGCTCGCCGGGCTCCTCGCCATCCGTGGCTTCCACCTGGCGAACGGTGACACCCAGCGCGACATCTGCCTCATCCCGGCCTCGGCGCACGGCACCAACGCCGCGTCCGCCGTCATGGCCGGCATGAAGGTGGTGGTCGTCAAGAGCGCCGACGACGGCAGCGTCGACCTCGCCGATCTGCGGGCGAAGTGCGAGCAGCACGGCGACGCCCTCGCCGCGATCATGGTCACCTACCCCTCCACGCACGGTGCCTACGAGGACACCATCACCGAGCTGTGCGAGGTCGTCCACGCCCACGGCGGGCAGGTCTACGTCGACGGAGCGAACCTCAACGCCCTGCTGGGCTTCGCCAAGCCGGGCGAGTTCGGCGGCGACGTGTCGCACCTGAACCTGCACAAGACCTTCTGCATCCCGCACGGCGGCGGTGGCCCCGGCGTCGGTCCGGTCGCGGTGCGCGCCCACCTGGCGCCGTACCTCCCGTCCCACGGGCTCCACCCCGACGAGGCCAAGCGCTCCGGGATCGGGCCGATCTCCGCTGCCCCCTACGGCTCGGCCGGCATCCTGCCCATCTCGTGGGCCTACATCCGGCTGATGGGTGCGGCCGGCCTCGCCCGGGCGACCGCCAGCGCCGTCCTGTCCGCCAACTACGTCGCTGCGCGGCTCGGCGACCACTTCCCGGTGCTCTACCGCGGGCACGGCGGGCTGGTCGCCCACGAGTGCATCCTGGACCTGCGCCAGCTCACCAAGGAGACCGGCGTGACGGTCGAGGACGTCGCCAAGCGGCTCATCGACTACGGCTTCCACGCCCCGACGATGTCGTTCCCGGTCGCCGGCACCCTGATGGTGGAGCCGACCGAGTCCGAGGACCTGGCCGAGATCGACCGGTTCATCGACGCGATGATCGCCATCAAGGGCGAGATCGACCGGGTCGCGGCGGGGGAGTGGGCACCCGAGACGTCGGTGCTGCGCGGCGCCCCGCACACCTCGCGGGCACTCGTCGGCGACTGGGACCGCGCCTACTCGCGCGAGCTGGCCGTCTTCCCGACCGGTGTCGACCCGGACAAGTACTGGCCACCGGTCGCGCGGATCGACAACGCCTACGGCGACCGCAACCTGGTCTGCGCCTGCCCGCCGCCGGAGGCGTTCGAGGACTGAGCGGCCGCGCTGCGCCGGGCGCGCTGGCCGCGCCCGGCGTCGTCAGCGGATCGCGATGCTCGAGCCGGTCCGCGCCTTGCGGACCAACAGCTGGGTCGGGATCCGGTCACGCATCTCGGCGACGTGGCTGACCACGCCGACGACCCGGCCGCCGTCGCGGAGGGTGTCGAGGGTGTCCATCACGTCGTCGAGCGTGTCGGCGTCGAGGGAGCCGAATCCCTCGTCGACGAACAGGGTGTCCAGGTCGGCGCCGCCGGCCTCCTGGGTGATGACGTCGGCCAGGCCGAGGGCGAGAGCGAGGGACACGACGAAGGTCTCGCCGCCGGACAGCGTCGCGGGGTCGCGGGTCTCGCCGGACCAGTCGTCGCGGACCGCGAGGGCGAGACCGCCGCGACGGTCGCCGGCGCCGCGCGCGAGGGAGTGCTCCAGGGAGTAGCGCTGGTCGCTCATCCGGGCCAGACGCTCGTTGGCGGCCGCCACGACCTGGGTCAGCCGGTAGGCCACGACGTAGGCCGACAGCGACATCTGGAGCTGGTTGTCGGGTGACTTGCCCTCCGCGAACGCCGCCAGCCGGCTGGTCACCTCGAGGTCCTCACGCAGCGGCCCCCATGCCCGGAGCTGTTCGTGGAGCTCGCTCTGCAGAGCCGTGGTGCGGGCCAGCCGCGTGACGGCACGCTCCAGGGCGGTCTGGGCGGAGGTGAGCTCCGCGAGCGCCGCTTCGTGGGCGGCAGCACAGGCATCGAGGTCGGGGAGCGGTCGGGCCGCGACCTCGTCGGCGCCGGGCTCCTCGAGCACCTCGGTCACGGCGGCCAGCCGACGTTCGTGGTGCTTGATGCGTGCCACCGCGGCCTCGACCTGATCGGCTGGAAGCGCTGCGGCCAGGGCCGACTCGAGGTCGGTGAACCCCGCCTCGGCGCAGGCGGACTCCACCGCCGCGGCCGCCTCGGCCAGGGCGACCTCGGCCTGCTCGGCCGCCTCGATGCGGGCCACGACCTGTCGCGCCTCGACGAGCTGAGCCTCCAGATCGGCCACGAGCGTGGCGACGTCGCCCGCGCCGGACCCTGCCAGTGCCGCTCGCAGCAGGTCGGTGAGTCCGGTCTGCTCGGCCGTGAGGTGGCGGTGGGCCGCTTCCTCCTCGGCGAGCCGACGCGCCAGGTCGAGCCGGTGTTCGGCGACCTTCGCCGCCTCGGAGCGGCACGATGCCAGTCCAGCCTCCAGCGCGCCCAGTGCGCCGGCGGTGGCGGTCGCGGCGGCCAGGGCCTCGTGCAGCTCGCCGGGGTCGGCATCGCCGAGCCGCGCGGTCGCCTGGTCGAGGAGGGTCGCCAGCTCGCGGACCTCCAGGCTGCGGAGGTGCTCGACCGCGCTGGCGTCGGCGGCGGCCTTCTCAGCCGCCTTCTCGGCGGCCGCGTCGGGTGCGTCGTGGGCCGGTGTGGCCTTGCGCGGGTGCTCGCACGAGCCACACACCGGGCAGGACCCGCCGACGGCCAGCGCCCCGGCCAGCTCGGCTGCCATGCTCTCCAAGCGTGCTTGGCGCACGTCGAGCGCGCGGGTGCGCAGAGTGAGCGCCTGCTCGCGGGCCTCGGCGTGGAGACGCTCCGCTTCGGCGAGCCGATGCCGCAGGTCCTCGGCCTCCAGGTGAGCGGTGACCTGGGCGGTGAGGCTCTCCACCCTGGTGGCCGCATCGCGGGCCGCGAGGATCTGCTCCTCGAGGGCTGCGATCTCGGACGGGAGGGCCGAGAGCCGCTGCGCTGCCTGGTCGACCTGCGCGCTCAGCCCGTCGATCCGGGCGGTGCACGCGGAGATGTCGGCGTGCAGGGCATGGAGGCGCTGCTCGCGAGGCAGCAGCGCCCGGGCGTCGGCGAGATCGATGGTGAGGGCCTCCACCCGGGCGGCCGCCGAGGGACGGTCGACCGCGGCGGGCAGCGCCGCCTGGGCGGCGGCGTGGGCGCGCAGCGCGCGTTGGTGGATCGTGTGTGCCGGCACGACCCGAGCCGCGCGACCCGCGGCGTCCACCGCCGCCACGTCGGCGTCGTGGTCAGCCCGGCGCGCCTGCAGGGTGCGGTGCTCGGCGGCGGCCGCGTCGAGGCGGGCGCGACGCTCGGCGAGTGCACGCCCCTGCTCGAGTGCCGCACGGGCCTCTGCCTCCGCCGCGACCGCGGCGCCTGCGGCCGTGGCGGCGCGCTCCTGTTCCGCGCGGGCGGCCTCAGCCAGGTCACCGACCCACCCGCTGACCGAGCCGTCGGCCGCGGGCAGGGCGAGGTCCTGGATGTCCCAGTCGGGGGGCAGCGGCTCGCCGGTGACCTCACTGGTGCGGCTGACGACGTCGGCGACCAGCTGGTGCGCGGCCTCGGACTGCCGACGCAAGGTGACCCGCCGCTCACGCAGCCAGCGCTCCACGTCGGTGAACCGCTCGGTGCGGAAGAGCCGCTGGAGCAGCTCCTTGCGCTCCTCGGACCGCGCGCGCAGGAAGGCCTGGAAGCGGCCCTGCGGCAGCATCGCGACCTGGACGAACTGGGTGAGGTTCATCCCGAGCACGTCGGCGATCAGGTAACCCGCTTCGTCGAGCCGGGTGGTGTGAGTGGTCCAGTCTCCGTGCACGCGCTCCTGCACGACCACGGCCGCCTGCTGGGTGGTGGTGCCGGAGCCGCGCTTCTTCGGCCGCTCCCACGACGGGCTGCGGGTGAGCCGGAAGCGGCGCCCGGAGAGCGTCGCCTCAAGCACCACCCGGGGGGCCACCTCGGGCGCCGCCTGGTCGCAGCGCAGCCGCTTCGCCGTCGCCCGATCACCAGGGACCTCGCCGTAGAGCGCGAAGCACACGGCGTCGAGGACGCTCGTCTTGCCGGCTCCGGTCGGCCCCGACAGCAGGAACAGCCCGGCTGCGGAGAGTCGGTCGAGGTCGATCGAGACGGTGTCGGCGAACGGCCCGAAGGCTGTGACCTCGAGATGGTGCAGACGCATCAGAAGAGCGTCTCCGCGAAGTCGGCCTGATCCGGCGCCTCGGACAGCAGGGTGTCGACGTCGGGGTCCTCGCAGCAGGCGTCGACAGCCAGGTCGAGCAGCCGGGCCTCGACCTCGGAGGGCGCGGCTCCGCGCAGCTCGGTCATGAAGTCGCGCACCAGGTCGCGGTCGCGGCGCACGTGGGTGCGGTCGGCGTCGAGCCGGCCCAAGCGCGGGGCGGTGGACTCGAAGGCGAGCACGAGGGTGTGGGGGAAGCGGCGTCGGAGCCGTTCCATCGCCTGTTGCGGCCGCACCGCGTCGGTGAGGGTGGCGTGGACCCAGGAGGACTCATGGGCGGCGAGCGCCGGGTCGGCCAGGAGGGCCTCCAGGTCGCCCCGGAGCCGGGCGAGCGGACGCGGGACCGGGGCGTCGACCCACTCCGCCGCAGTGAGCCCCGTGGGGCCGAGATCGACGAGCCAGGAGCCCTTGCGGTGGGTGGCCTCGGAGAAGGAGTAGGCCAGCGGCGAGCCGCTGTAACGCACCGCCTCGGTGAGGGTGTGCCGACCGTGCAGGTGGCCTAGCGCGGCGTAGGACACCCCGTCGAAGACGGAGGTCGGCACCATCGACACCCCGCCGACGCTGATGTCGCGCTCGGACTCCGACGGCTCGCAGCCGGCGACGAAGGCGTGCGCCAGCACCACGGAGCGGATGCCGGGACGCCGCTCGAGGTCGGCGCGGACGCGCCGCATCGCCTCGGTGAGCGCCGCCTCGTGGGAGCGACCTGGGAGTTCCCACGGCTCGCGCACCGTGTCGGGGTCGAGATAGGGGATCGCGTGGAACGCGACCGGACCGTGCTCGTCGGGGAGCAGCACCGGAGTGCCGACCCGGGCGGCATCGGTGCGGATGAAGACGCCCGCGGCGTCCATCAGCTCGGAGCCGAAGCCGAGCCGGTGCGCGGAGTCGTGGTTGCCGCTGCTCAGGACCACCTTGGCACCTGCGGCCGAAAGCCGGGCGAGGGTCTCCGAGGCCAGCCGGACGGCGTCGACCTGGGGGAGCGCACGGTCGTAGACGTCCCCTGCGACGACCACGACGTCGACCCGCTCCGACACCACCACCTCGAGCAGGTGGTCGGCGAAGGCGGCCTGGTGAGTGAGCATCCCCTCGCGGTGGAAGGACCTCCCCAGGTGCCAGTCGGAGGTGTGCAGGATCCGCATGGCCGCAACGCTAGGAGGCCGCACCGACAGGACGCGGGAGGCCACGCCGCGGGGACCACGAGACGAGGGTCTCGCCGGCTTGATAGCGAGGGAAACGCCCGATTCCGTGCCGGCTTGCCCCGCCTAGCGTCGACCACCTCGGCCCGTACGGCGCGCCACCGAGCGGGAGGACGCGCGCTGGGCCGGTCGGAGCCGAAGGCGGCCTACTGGTGGGGGTAGGCCGCCTTCACCGCGAGTCGGCGCGCAAGCAGGTCGGCAGCGTCGGCCAGCCGCCGACGCAGGCTCGGGTCGACGCTCTCGTCCGTGCCGAGGGCCCGCGCCCGCTCCAGGGTGTCCTCGCTCCACGACGCCGCGGGGAAGAACGCCTCGGCGGCGTCGGCGAGCACCCAGCCGCTGCGCGCGGAGACCGTGCCGGGCAGGTCCGCGAAGTAGCGCTCCACGTAGGGGGCGGTCAGCTGCTCCT
>JAPSKJ010000139.1 GCA_031177735.1 Nocardioides sp. | reverse complement strand
GCGTCTACGACCTCTTTCACGTCGGCCACCTCAACGTCCTCAAGCACGCGCGGCGTGGCTGCGAGGTGCTGATCGCGGGGGTGGTCTCCGACGAGATGTGCCTGGCCGCGAAGGGCCGCGCGCCGGTCATCCCGCTGGCCGAGCGGGTGGAGATCGTGCGGCACATCGACTTCGTGGACCGGGTGCACGTCGAGGACGTGCCGGACAAGCTCGAGACCTGGAAGCTGCTGCGCTTCCACCGGATCTTCAAGGGCGACGACTGGCGCGGGACTCCCAAGGGCGACAAGCTCGAGCGCGACTTCGCCGCCGTGGGTGTGGAGGTCGTCTACTTCCCCTACACCATGCACACCTCCAGCACGCAGCTGCGACGGGCGCTGGTCGAGCTCAGCAGCAACGGTCGTGTCTCCGGCACCGAGGGCTGAGCCGCTTCTCGAGCCGTGCTCCCGCCGGCTCCTGCCGGCCGGCGGTCCCACCGACCCCGATCAGGGACCCCGATCAGGGTGACCTCAGGCTGCGGCGCGGAGCGGCTGCGGCGCGAGCAGGTCGATGAGCCCGAGCATCGCGTCGCGGTACCGCTGGGCGGTGAAGTGGGCCAGCGCGTGCGCGCGTGCGGTGCCGGCCAGCCTGTCCCGCAGCGCCGCATCCGCCTCCAGACGCAACACGGCGGCGGCCAGGGCCGAAGGGTCCTTCGGCGGCACGAGCAGGCCGGTGGCCTCATCCTCGACCGTCTCCAGGTGCCCCTGGACCGCGGTGGCGACGACCGGCCGTCGGGCGAGCTGCGCCTCGACCACGGCGTTGCCGAACGACTCCCCCAAGGAGGGGGCGAGGAGCACGTCCGCACGCGCCAGTGCCGGCCAGATCGGTGAGGTGTAGCCCGAGAAGGTCACCGCGCCCGCGAGGTCGGGCGCGGCCGCCCTGTGGCGCAGGCCGGCGGCGTACTCCTCCTGGCCCGGAACCGGTGTGCCGCACAGGTCGATGACCACGTCGTGGCCGGCGGCGCGCAGCAGAGCCGTCGCCTCGAGTGCCACGTCGGGCGCCTTGCGGGCCGAGAGCCGGCCGACGACGACCAGGCGCAACGGTCCCTCTCGGCGGGCGGGAGCCGGGGGCTGGTGTGGTGGCTCGATCCCGTTGTGCACCAACCGGGCGCGGCCCCGCAAGCGTGGCGCCACCTCGCAGAGCGTCTCCAGCGTGGTGCGGCTGTTGACCACCACCACGTCGGCCAGCCGCAGAGGGGCGGCCAGCGCGCGGCGCACCGGCCGCGGATCGTGCGCCTCCGCTTCGTGCACGTGGCAGACGGAGGGCACCCGGCAGGAGCGGGCTGCGGCCAGCCACCACGGCACGGTCACGGTGTTGGCACAGACCACAGCGGCACCGCTGCTCCGGATCAGCTGACGCATGTGGGGGAAGTCGTGCGCCGCCTGGGTGGCCAGCCGCGCCAGGCCGGCCGGCGTGGCATCGCGCCGCCGCAGCACCGGCGCGGACATCACCTGCACGCGTGCACCGAGGTGTTCGAGGCGCTCGTGCAACGGGCCGTCCGAAGGCGTGGCGACCACCACCCGGTGCCCACCGCCGACGAGGGCGGCCACCGTCTCGAGCATCTGCAGATCGGATCCGTAGACGTCGCAGGACGGGGTGCCGATGAGCACGGTGACCATGAGGGCTCCTTGCAGACTGCGGGATGCTCGGACGCTAGGCAGCCGGGCAGGCCCCTCCTGCCGCGGAGCGGTTCTCTACCCACAACAGGGGAGCGGGGCCGCTGCCCGGGCGGTCGCGCGCCAGTCGGTCCGCGTGGTGTCCGGCGACCGAACCCTGCGTCGGGCGCTGGCGGGGCAGCGGCTAGCGTCGCCACAGTGACCCAGACGCCCCGCCCGCCCCGACCCGTCACCGAGCTCGTCGTCACCGACACCGAGCGGTTGACCCCCGGCATGGTCCGCGTGCGCTTCCGCGCCGCCGACCCGGCCGTCTTCGCGGAGCGGTTCGAGCCGAGCGTCTTCACCGACCGCTACGTCAAGCTCGCCTTCGCCGCCGACGGCCGCCCGGCCACGGCCGATGAGTCCGACGTCGTGCTGCGCACCTACACCGCACTCGACCCCGACGTCGGGGCCGGCACGCTGGCGATCGACTTCGTGGTGCACGGCGACCAGGGCCTGGCCGGGCCCTGGGCGGCACGCGCCGTCGTGGGGGAGCGGATCCTCGCCCGCGGGCCGGGCGGCGCCTACGCTCCGGACCCGTCGGCCGACTGGCACCTCTTCGCCGGCGACGAGGCCGGCCTGCCGGCGATCCGCGCCGCGCTCGCCGCGCTGCCTCCCGACGCCCGGGGGTACGCCGTCATCGAAGCCCACGCGCCGGACCACGTGCAGCCGCTGCCGGCTCCGGTCGGCGTCGACGTGCGCTGGGTGCACGGCGGGGACGGCGTGCTGGAGCGCACCGTCCGCGAGCTGCCCTGGCTCCCAGGTCGGGTGCACGCCTTCGTCCACGGTGAGGCACAGGCCGTCATGCACGGCATCCGCCCACACCTGCTCAAGGAGCGCGGCCTGCCGCGCGCGGACGTCTCCATCTCCGGCTACTGGCGGCAGGGCCGCACCGAGGAGGGCTTCCGCACGTGGAAGGCCGAGCTCGCTG
This sequence comes from Nocardioides sp., assembly GCA_031177735.1. Lineage (GTDB taxonomy): Bacteria > Actinomycetota > Actinomycetes > Propionibacteriales > Nocardioidaceae > Nocardioides. The sequence continues at coordinate 3,550 of JAPSKJ010000139.1, read as the reverse complement.
CCGCCGACCCGCTGGTCTGAAGGCCGGTCCGGCCTCCCCGCTCGCGGCCCCGAGCCGGCCGGGCTGACCGGCCCGTCTGGACCACCCCAGGGCCGACCTGGCCCGCTCGGGGGGTCCCGACCTAGGGCGTTCGGCCTAGTCCGGCCCGCTTCTCCCGGCTTGTTCGCGAAACGCGGCGTCGCTGTTTGCGCGCCGTTCATCGCGCGCGGTCACTTGGTTCGCCTGGCTTCCTGACACTCACTGCGTTTCAGCCGCCGTCTCGGGCGAACCAGGAAGTACACGCGCAGGTGACCACCCTCCCTCTCCAGGGCAGGCCCGTCGACGGATCCGATGACGGATCCGAGGTCCGGCCCCGGAAGATCTCCCGAACGCCCACGGGCGGTGACGCGGTCTTCGCGCACGGTTTCCGCGTCATCGGCGCGTCCGTCCTCGTCATCACCGGCGGAGTCGGTCTGTTCCTCGGCTGGCAGGCGTTCCCGACCCTGCGCCGCTACGGCTGGAGCTTCTTCACCGAGTCGCAGTGGCTCCCCGAGGCCGACATCATCGGCATCTCCGCGGTGCTGCTGGGCACGCTCCAGATCGCGTTGGTCGCGATGTTCATCGCCTTCCCGCTGGCACTGCTGACCGCGCTCTACATCTCCGAGTACGCCCCCGCGGGCATCAAGGCCACCCTGGTCTCCCTGGTCGACCTGATGGCCGCCATCCCCTCGATCGTCTACGGCCTGTGGGGCTTCTTCCTGGTCATGCCGCACGCAGCCGAGCTCGCCCTGTGGCTGCAGCGCAACTTCGGCTGGATCCCGATCTTCGACGTCAAGGACGCCGACCCGAACGCCGCCCTGTGGGACGCCAGCCGCTACACCGCCAGCGCGTTCTGCGCGGGCATCGCGGTGGCGATGATGGTGCTCCCGATGTCGTGCGCGGTGATGCGCCAGGTCTTCAGCCAGACCCCGCCGGGGGAGAAAGAAGCTGCGCTCGCGCTCGGCGCCACCCGCTGGGGCATGATCCGGGCGGTCGTGCTGCCCTTCGGCCGCGGCGGGATCATCGGCGGCACCATGCTCGGCCTCGGCCGGGCGCTCGGGGAGACGATCGCCGTCCTGCTGATCATCTCCCCGGCCTTCGACCTGAAGGTCCGCCCGCTGGAGATCGGCACCAACAGCGTGAGCGCGCTGATCGCCGGGCGCTTCGGCGACGCCAGCGCCAGCCAGCTCTCCGCGCTGCTCGCGGCGGGCTTCGTGCTCTTCCTCATCACGCTCGCGGTGAACACGCTGGCCGCCATCGTGGTCAACCGCAGCCGCTCCGGCGCAGGGACCGACGCATGACCATCGAGACGACGACTGCCGTGACGCGGGGCACCGTCCTGCCGACGTACGACGACGACGCCCCGCAGCCCGTGCCGCGGGCCACCCTCGGCCGACCGACGCTCGACGAGCGCTTCGTGCGCTGGGGCGCCTGGGCGAGCGCCCTCGGACTGGCCTGGGTCGTCACCCAGCGGCTGCTGCCGATGCCAGGCCTGGCGTGGCTGCTGGTGACCTGGTTCGCCCTCGGCCTGGTCGTCACCGCCGTGCTCTCCGTGATGAGCGGGCCGGCGGTGGAGATGCGCGACCGGCTCGCCTCCGCCGTCATCACCGGCGGTGCCCTCGTCGTGGGCGTCGCGCTGGTCTCGACGTTGGTGTTCATCGTGCTGCGCGGCTGGCGCCCGCTGCTGCACCTGAACTTCTTCTTCGACGACATGGCCGGCGTCGGCCCGAAGGACCCCTTCGACATGGGCGGCATCGGCCACGCGATCGTCGGGTCGGTGATCGAGCTCGGCATCGCGCTGCTGATCACCCTGCCGCTCGGCATCGGCACGGCGGTGTTCATGACCGAGGTCGGCGGCAGGTTCGCTCGCGTGGTGCGCACCATCGTCGAGGCGATGACGGCGCTGCCGTCGATCGTGGCCGGCCTGTTCGTCTACACCGTCGTCATCGTCACCCTGGGCTACCCGCGCTCGGGTCTCGCTGCCGCCCTGGCCATCGCCGTGATGATGCTGCCGATCATCGCCCGTGCCGCCGACGTGGTGCTGCGCGTGGTGCCCAGCGGCCTGCGCGAGGCCAGTCTCGCCCTGGGGGCGAGCCGTTGGCGCACCGTGTGGCACGTCGTGCTCCCGACCGCGCGACCCGGCCTCGCCACCGCGGTCATCCTCGGCGTCGCCCGCGGCGTGGGGGAGACCTCGCCGGTGCTGCTGACCTCCGGCGCTGCGGCGTTCATGGTCGCCGGTCCCACCGACGGCGTCATGAACTCCCTGCCGCTCTACATCTACTCCACCGTGCGCAGCGGCGAGCCGCAGGCGATCACGCGTGCCTTCGCCGCCGCGACGGTCCTGCTCGTGCTCGTCCTCGCCCTGTTCGTCACCGCCCGCCTGGTCGCCCGCCCCCAGCGCACCAAGGCGCGCCGCCGCCCCGTCAAGGAGTCCTGACGTGTTGACCCGTGTCTCTCGCACGCTCGCGCGGCTCTCCGCGCCCTTCCTCGCTCTGGCCTGCGTCCTCGCCCTGCCCGGCGTCGGCAACGCCGTCACCTACGCGCAGATCGAGGGCACCGGCTCGACCTGGTCGGAGCTGATCGTCCAGCAGTGGATCGCCGACGTGAACGCCAACGGCATGAAGGTCGTCTACACCGGCGGCGGCTCCACCAAGGGCCGCAAGGACTTCGCCAACAACTCCGTCGACTTCGCCATCTCCGAGATCCCCTACCAGGGCACCGACGAGCAGGGCCAGGCCGACACGAGCAACGGCCGGGAGTACGCCTACCTCCCGATCGTCGCCGGTGGCACCGCCTTCACCTACCAGCTGAAGGTGGGCAACCAGCAGGTCCGCAACCTGCGCCTGTCCGGCGAGACGCTCGCCAAGATCTTCACCAACCAGATCACCAACTGGAACGACCCGGCGATCGCGAAGGACAACAACGGCCGCACGTTCCCGTCGCTGCCGATCACGCCGGTGGTCCGCTCCGACGGCTCCGGCACCACGGCGCAGCTCACCACCTGGATGGACCACGAGTACCCCGACATCTGGCGGCCCTACTTCGGACGCTCCGGCCTGACGTCGTACTACCCGAAGAAGCCCGGCAGCCGGATGGTCAGCCAGGCCGGCTCGGACCAGGTCATGAACACGATCAAGGGGTTCAGCGGCAACGGGATGATCGGCTACGTCGAGTACTCCTACGCGATCAACGCCGACTATCCGGTCGTCAAGGTGCAGAACAAGGCCGGCTACTTCGTCGAGCCGACCCAGTACAACACCGCGGTCGCGCTGACCAAGGCCAAGATCAACATGGACCCGGCCTCGCCGCTCTACCTCACCCAGGTCCTCGACGAGGTCTACACGCACCCCGACCCGCGGGCCTACCCCATCTCGTCCTACTCCTACCTGATCCTGCCGACCGGGGCGGGCGACCAGCGGATGACGACCGCCAAGCGGCAGACGCTCGCCGACTTCATGTACTACTCGCTGTGCGCGGGGCAGACCAAGGCCGGCGCGTACGGCTACTCCTCGCTGCCGCTCAACCTGGTCCA
>JAPSKJ010000138.1 GCA_031177735.1 Nocardioides sp. | reverse complement strand
GGGCGTTGCGGTCGGGGGAGTCGGGGGCGACGAACCGCTCGTCACCGAACCAGAACTCCACCGCACCCCAGTCGACGCCGGAGTCGTCGGCGAGACGGGCGACCTCGCGGTGGATCGACTCGGCGATCGTGCCCCCGGTGAGGACGATGTGCGGCACGTGGCCGGCGGCCTGCGCGTCGGCGATCCGGTTGAGCAGCTCACCGGCGACCGCCGTCGCGAGGGCCGCGGCGTCCTCGTGCACCTCGATGCGGGCGGTGGGGTCGGCCTGGTCGGTCACCGGCGGTGCTCCCTGTAGTAGGCGATCAGCGATCGCGTGGACGGATCCTGTTGCGCGGCCGCCTCGGCATCGCCGGCGACGGCGGGGGCGATCTGCTGGGCGAGCTGCTTGCCCAGCTCGACACCCCACTGGTCGAAGCTGTCGATGCCCCACACGACGCCCTGGGTGAAGGTGATGTGCTCGTAGAGCGCGATCAGCTGTCCGAGCACGGAAGGGGTCAGCGCGGGCGCCATGATCGACGTGGTGGGCCGGTTGCCGGGGAACACGCGGGCCGGCACGACCGACTCGGCGGTGCCCTCGGCGCGGACCTCCTCGGCGGTCTTGCCGAACGCGAGTGCGCGGGTCTGGGCGAAGAAGTTGGCCAGAAACAGCTCGTGCACGTCGGTCTCTCCGTCGCGCAGCGGATAGGCCGGCGTCGCGAAGGCGATGAAGTCGGCCGGCACGAGCCGGGTGCCCTGGTGGATCAGCTGGTAGAAGGCGTGCTGCCCGTTGGTGCCGGGCTCGCCCCAGAAGACCTCGCCGGTCTGCGTGGTGACCGGGGTGCCGTCCCAGCGCACGCCCTTGCCGTTGGACTCCATGGTCAGCTGTTGGAGGTAGGCCGGGAACCGGTGCAGCAGCTGGGCGTAGGGGAGGACCGCGTGGGTCTCGGCTCCCAGGAAGTTGGCGTACCAGACGTTGAGCAGCCCCATCAGTGCCGGCACGTTGCGGGCGGTGTCGGTCGTGCGGAAGTGCTCGTCCATCGCGTGGAAGCCGGCCAGGAACTCGGCGAACCGATCCGGACCGATGGCGAGCACCAGCGAGGTGCCGATGGCCGAGTCGACGGAGTAGCGGCCGCCGACCCAGTCCCAGAACCCGAACGCGTTGGCGGGGTCGATGCCGAAGTCGGCGACCTTGTCGAGCGCTGTCGATACGGCCACGAAGTGCTTGGCGACCGCCGTGGCCTCGTCGGCGCCGGCGAGAGCACCGGCCTCGCGGAGGCCGTCGAGCAGCCAGCTGCGGCACAGCCGTGCGTTGGTGAGCGTCTCCAGGGTGCCGAAGGTCTTGCTGGAGACGATGAACAACGTGGTGGCCGGGTCGAGGTCGGTGAGCGTCGTCGCGGCGTCGGTGGGATCGATGTTGCTGATGAACCGGCACTCGATCTGCTCGTGGCGGTAGGGCGCGAGCGCCTCGTAGGCCATCACCGGACCGAGGTCGGACCCACCGATGCCGATGTTGACCACCGTGCGGATCCGCTCGCCGGTGACTCCGGTCCAGGCGCCGGAGCGGACCCGTTCGGCGAAGTCGTAGACCCGCCGCAGCACGTCGTGGACGTGCGGGACGACGTCGTCACCGTCGACCTCCAGGTGCGCCTCCGCCGGCAGGCGCAGCGCCGTGTGCAGCACGGCGCGGTCCTCGGTGACGTTGATCCGCTCGCCGCGGAACATCGCGTCCCGCCGCTCCGCCAGCCCGACCTCGTCGGCGAGGGCCAGCAGAGCGGCGAGGACGTCGTCGTCGACCAGGCTCTTGGAGAGGTCGACGTGGAGGTCGGCCGCCGTGAACGACAGCCGCTCCACCCGGCCGGCGTCGTCGGCGAACCAGGCGCGCAGGTCGGGGGTGAAGCCCTCGGCGAGGGAAGTCAGGCGGTGCCAGGCATCGGTGGTGGTGGCATCGACTGGCGACTGGCTCACGAGCCGGCCTTCTCCATCTGGCCCTTGACGGTGTCGACCAGCTCGACCCAGGAGGCCTTGAACTTCTCCACGCCCTCGGTCTCGAGGGTGACGAAGACGTCGTCGAGGTCGATGCCCACGCCTTCGAGCCGGTCGAAGACCTCCTGGGCCTCGGCGGACCTGCCACTGACCTGGTCACCGTGGACCTCGCCGTGGTCGGCGAAGGCCATCATGGTCTTCTCCGGCATCGTGTTGACGGTGTTCGCCACGACCAGGTCGGTGACGTACAGCGTGTCGGAGTAGGCAGGGTTCTTGACGCCCGTGGACGCCCACAGCGGTCGCTGCGCGTTGGCGCCGGCGGCGGCCAGCGACTGCCAGCGCTCCGACGCGACGACCTCCTCGAACGCGGCGTAGGCGAGGCGGGCGTTGGCGACGGCCGCCTTCCCGCGCAACCCGAGGGCCTCGTCGGTGCCGACCTTGTCGAGTCGAGCGTCGATCTCGGTGTCGACACGCGAGACGAAGAAGGAGGCCACCGAGCGGATCGTCGAGAGGTCCTTGCCGGCCGCCTGCGCCTGCTCGAGCCCGGCCAGGTAGGCGTCCATGACCATCCGGTAGCGCTCGACGCTGAAGATCAGCGTGACGTTGACGCTGATCCCCTCGGCGATCGCGGCGGTGATCGCGGGCAGACCCTCCAGCGTCGCCGGGATCTTGATCAGCGCGTTGGGACGGTCGACCGCTGCCCACAGTGCCTTGGCCGAGGCGATCGTGGCGTCGGTGTCGTTGGCCAGGGTCGGCTCGACCTCGATGGAGACCCGGCCGTCGTCCTTGGTCGCACCGGCAACCGGGGCGAGGATGTCGCACGCGTTGCGGACGTCGCGGGTGGTGAGCTGGAAGATGACGTCGTCGACAGATCCGCCGTCGGCGACGATCTCGCGGACCTGCGCGTCGTAACGCTCGCCGTTGGCGATCGCGGACGCGAAGATCGTGGGGTTGGTGGTCACTCCGGTGACCGACTTCTCCTCGACGAGCGAGGCCAGGTTGCCGGTCTCGATGCGCTCACGGGAGAGGTCGTCGAGCCAGATGGACACGCCGGAGTCGGCGAGAGCCTTCAGACGGTCACTCATGTTGCCTCCTGTGCTGGAAGTGTGTGTGAGGCTGCCGGTCACTGCTTGGCCGCGGCCTCGATGCTGTCCTTGGCGGCCTGGGCCACGGCCTCGGGGGTGAAGCCGAACTCGGCGAAGATGCGCTTCGCGTCGGCGGAGGCGCCGTAGTGCTCCAGGCTCACCATCCGGCCGGCATCGCCGACGTACTCCCGCCAGCCCAGCCGCAGGCCCGCCTCGACGCTGACCCGCGCCTTGACGGTCGGCGGCAGGACCTGGTCGCGGTAGGCCTGGGTCTGCTGCTCGAACCACTCGATCGACGGCATCGAGACGACTCGGGCGTTGATGCCGTCGGCGGCGAGCTGCTCACGAGCCTTCACCGCCAGCTGCACCTCCGAGCCGGTGCCGATCAGGATGACGTCGGGCTGGCCGCCCTCGGCCTCGACCAGGACGTAGCCGCCCTTGCCGACGTTCTCGGTGGTGGCGAAGCCCTGCTCGCCCCGCGGGAACGTGGGGAGGTTCTGCCGGCTCAGGATCAGCCCGGCCGGGCGGTCGGTGTTCTTCAGCACCTGCAGCCACGCCGCCGCGGTCTCGTTGGCGTCGGCCGGCCGCACGACGTCGAGGCCCGGGATCGCGCGCAGCGCCCACAGGTGCTCCACCGGCTGGTGCGTCGGGCCGTCCTCACCCAGACCGATCGAGTCGTGGGTCCACACGTAGATGACCGGCGCCTGCATCAGCGAGGCGACGCGGACCGCGCCGCGCATGTAGTCGGAGAAGGTGAGGAAGGTGCCGCCGAACACGCGGGTGCCGCCGTGGACGGCGATGCCGTTCATGATCGCGCCCATGCCGTGCTCGCGGATGCCGAAGTGGAGCACCCGGCCCTCGTAGGGGTCGCCCTCCCACTCCTCGACCGAGCGGTCCTTGGGCAGGAACGACTTCGCGCCCTTGATGGTGGTGTTGTTGGAACCGGCGAGGTCGGCCGAGCCGCCCCAGAGCTCCGGCATGAGCGGGGCGATGGCGTTGATCACCTTGCCGGAGGCCGCGCGGGTGGCAACGCCCTTCTCGTCGGCCTCGAAGACCGGCAGGGCGTCCTCGATGCCGTCAGGCAGGGCGCGAGACTTCATCCGGTGCAGCAGCGCCGCGCGGTCGGGGTGGGCGGAGGCCCACTCGTCGTAGCGCTTGTCCCAGGCGGCGCCCCACACCTTGCCGCGCTCGAGCAGGGAACGCGTGTGCGTGATGACGTCGTCCGGCACCTCGAAGGTCTGGGCCGGGTCGAAGCCGAGGATCTCCTTGGTCGCGGCGACCTCGTCCTCGCCCAGCGCCGAGCCGTGCGCGGCCTCGGTGTTCTGCGCGCTCGGAGCCGGCCAGGCGATGACGGTCTTCAGGACGATGATCGAGGGGCGGTCGGTGACCGCACGCGCCTCGCGGATCGCGTCGTAGAGCGCCGGCACGTCCTCGGTGTAGTTGGCGAGGTCGTTGTGGTCGGTGCCCGTCCAGTCGACGGTCTGCACGTGCCAGCCGTAGGCCTCGTAGCGCTTCGCGACGTCCTCGTTGAAGGCGATGTGGGTGTCGCCCTCGATGGAGATGCGGTTGGCGTCGTAGATGACCGTGAGGTTGCCCAGCTCCTGGGTGCCGGCGATCGACGACGCCTCGCTGCTGACGCCCTCCTCGAGGTCTCCGTCGGAGGCGATGCAGTAGATGTGGTGGTCGAAGAGCGACTCACCGAACGCGGGCTCGGGGTCGAGCAGGCCGCGCTCGCGGCGTGCCGCCATGGCCATGCCGACCGCGTTGGCGATGCCCTGGCCGAGCGGACCGGTGGTCACCTCGACGCCCGCGGTGTGGCCGTACTCCGGGTGGCCGGGGGTCTTCGAGCCCCACGTGCGCAGCGACTTCAGGTCCTCGAGCTCCAGCCCGAACCCACCCAGGTAGAGCTGGGTGTAGAGCGTGATCGAGCTGTGCCCGGCGCTGAGCACGAACCGGTCGCGGGCGATCCAGTCCGGATCGGCGGGGTCGTGCTTCATCACCTTCTGGAAGAGCAGGTAGGCGGCGGGCGCGAGGCTCATGGCGGTGCCGGGGTGGCCGTTGCCCACCTTCTGCACGGCGTCCATGGCAAGGACGCGAGCGGTGTCCACCGCCTTCTTGTCCAAGTCGGTCCACTCGAGCTGAGGCGCGAGGTCGTCGGCGGCGGTCACCATGATGGTCGTGAGTTTCCTCTCGGACGAAGGATTCGGGGTGCGCTGCTTCCGAGCCTAGCGAGGTGCACGGTTAGACTCACACCGGCTGGTCGCCGGGGCCAGTGCACGCACGAACCGAGGAGCCACGTGACGTACGTGGGCGAACACGTCCCCCTGGACCGCGCGACGGCCGACGAGCGCGGCCAAGCGACGTGGAAGGACGTCGTGGCGGCGTACGTCGGCCTCACCAAGCCCCGCGTGATCGAGCTGCTGCTGCTGACGACCGTGCCGGTGATGTTCTTCGCCGCGCGCGGCGTGCCCGGCCTCGGCCTGGTCGCCGCGACCGTCGTCGGCGGCACCCTGTCGGCCGGTTCGGCCTCGGTCTTCAACTGCGTCTACGACCGCGACATCGACGAGCAGATGCGGCGCACCCGTCGCCGCGCGCTGCCGCGCCACATCGTCTCGCCGCGGGCCGCGCTGGTGTTCGGCTTCGTCCTGGGCATCGTGTCGACCGTGGTGCTGTGGGCGTTCGTCAACCCGCTCTCGGCGGTCCTGTCGGTCACCGCCAACGCGTTCTACGTGTTCGTCTACACGATGCTGCTCAAGCGGCGCACCACCCAGAACATCGTCTGGGGCGGTCTCGCCGGCTGCTTCCCCGCGCTGATCGGCTGGACCGCCGTCACCGGCGAGCTGGCGTGGACGCCGGTGATCCTGTTCCTGGTGGTCTTCTTCTGGACCCCGCCGCACACCTGGGCGCTCGCACTGCGCTACCGCGACGACTACGCGGGCGTCGACGTGCCGATGCTGCCGGTGGTCAAGCCGGCCCGCGCCGTGGGCCTGCAGATCGTGCTCTACAGCTGGGTGATGGTCGCGACCTCGCTGGTGCTGTGGCCGGTCGCCGGAACCGGCATGTTCTACCCGATCGCGGCGGGCGTCCTGGGCGCGGTCTTCCTCGTCCAGGCCCACCGGATGCACA
>JAPSKJ010000137.1 GCA_031177735.1 Nocardioides sp. | reverse complement strand
TCCTCTTCACGAACTCGATCACGGGGTTTCGGCCATGACGGACCAGAAGGCGGCCGAGCCGGCTACGACCAGATCGCGCAGGGCGAGGCCGGCCCGAGGTCGCTCACCGGCTCGGAACCGGACGACCCCCAGCGCGTCGGAGTTCCGAGAGCCCCTCACTCGTGCCGGTGCTGGGCGGCCCGGTGCTCGGCGAGGAGGTCGATGCCGAAGTCGTTGCTCGGGTCGCGCCATACAGCGTGGACGTGGTTGGCGTTGTCCTCGGTGTTGTCGAACTCGATGAGCGTAACCGGGCCCTCGATCCGGAAGTAGTGCGGCAGGTCGAGGCGGTGGCCGCCGGCCCACACGAAATGGAGCTGGTCATCGTCGGCGCGGCGAATGCGATCCATCTCGCGACCGATCTGAGCGTCCTTCACGTTGCTGAGGAAGGACGCGAGGAGCTCGTCGAACGCAGCTGTCTGGGCGGCGGTCATCGCCGCTCGGGAGAGGCCGCGGGGCTGGCCCTTGAGGTAGCGCAGCGCGTATCGATCCTCGTCGGTGATCATGGCGTCGCGTCTGCCCACGCCGTGGACATCGGGCCACTCCTCCTCGCCGATGAAGGGGACGCACCGGGTCACGAAGTCAGGCGGCGGCACGGGGTGGATGGTCGCCGCTCGTACCTGGTCGGGGTCGAGGCTGTTGAGGAGACCGAAGGCGCGGTCCTCCTCGTCGCCGAGGATGCGGAACGGCCCCAGCTTGGCGGGCTCGCTTCCGAGGAGCAGCGGGGTGACGGCCAGACGGTCCTGGCCGACGACCGTGAAGTTCAGCGACAGGTGGTGACCGACGAGCCGCCACCCCCAGTTGCTGTCGGGCTGGGGCTGGTCGAAGAACGTCAGGAAGTAGCCCTGGGGATCCCGGAAGTACGGCGCGACGTGGCCGAACACGTCGGTGTTGAGCTCGCGCAGAACGCCCTCGAGGGACATCACCTGGACGACCTTGGCGTACCCGGTGACCGACATGCTCTGGGCGATGACGCGGTGTGCCAGATAGCGCTGGGTGTCGTTCATGTCGCGCAACGGAACCCCCCGGCGGCCCGACTCGGGCAGGAAGTTCCAGTTGGTTCGGTTGGCGTCATCCATCGGGATGACGATGCGGGCGCGCTGGGCCTCATCGAGCTGGTCGAAGAGCGCCATCGCGGCGAAGGTGACGGCGGTGGCATCGAAGTCACCGTCGATTGGCCGGTTACGGGGCGCGTGCAGCACGACGCCGTCGGAACCGTCGGAGTGGGCCGTGCTTGCGTCGTGGCTCATGCCTTCATCCTCACTACCAGCATGCTCGCCGGCAGCCGGCTGTTGTTCTTCACAGTGCGTGTCGTCCCCGGGGTGTAGTGCACCGAGTCCATCGGCCCGAGTGTCACCTCCTCGCCCTCGCTGGTGAAGGTCAGCTCACCAGCCGTGACGACGTAGACGGTCTCGGTCTGCTGGGACGCGAGGCCGGCTTCGGCTCCGGGGAGGTAGTGCGAGAGAACGACGGTGAAGTTCTCCGTGGGTGTGCGCTCCCCTCCTTGAAGCCGGACCGGGCCGACGCCTGTGTGGCCTTCGGGCTCGAAAGGCTCGCCATCGGCGATCCGGGTGACACGCATCGGCATGGTGCGTCACCCGGCCCTGTGGACCGGAGTGCTGACCGACCCGACGCCCTCGACCTCGACCTCGACGACGTCGCCGGGTTGCAGAAGCCGCGGTGGGGTGCGCGCGTAGCCGACTCCGGAGGGGGTGCCGGTGGCGACGAGGTCGCCCGGCAGCAGGGTGAGGGTGCGGCTGATGTAGGAGAGAATCTGGCCGACGTCGAAGATCATCTGGTCGGTCGTGGCCTCCTGCATCACCTCGCCGTTGACCCGCGCGACAACCTTGCGGCCAGCGAGGTCGCCGATCTCGTCGGAGGTGGCCAGGTCGGACATCGGCCCGCTGTTGTCGGCGTTCTTGCCGAGCGTCCACTGGGAGGTGAGCTTCTGGGCCCGGCGAGCGGTGATGTCGTTGAACGCCGCGTACCCGAACACGGCCCCGTGGGCCTGCTCGGAGTCGACCAGGTGGATCGGCTTCCCGACCGCGACCAGGAGCTCGGCCTCCCAGTCGAGCCCGTCCTCGTCGACGGGGACGATGACGGGCGTGCCGCCGACCGTGAGTGATGGGGTCCACCGGCCGAAGATCGTCGGGTACTCCGGAATGTCGTAGGGACCCTCGTGGACGTGCTCGGTGTAGTTGAGACCGACGCAGAGGACCCGGGCGCCAGGCTTGACCGGCGGCACGAGGTCGACGGTGCTGGGCTCCACCCGGTCTGCGACGGTGGTGGCCGCGGCTGCGGCGGCGTAGGGATCCTCCCAGAACGTCTCGACGGGCCCCAAGGGGATCAGGCTCGAGCCGTCACGGGCCGCGACGTGGACGCGGCCCTGGTGTTCGTATCCGACGATGCGCATGAAGTGGGCCTCTACCGGTCAGCTGGCCGGGCCGTACTGGCGGGCGAGCCAGCCACCCGGGGCGGCGCCCTCGACGACGATGGACCGGTCGCGGATCAGCCAGCGACCGTCGCTCTGCTTGACGAAGCGGTCCCGCCAACAGCCCCAGTGGTCGGGGGCGGCCTCATCGGTGATGGCGATGTACATGGTCAGCACGTCGGCCTCGTCACCGTCGAAGGTGATGTCGAGCGTGGTGGCGTTGTGCCGGATGAAGGTGGGCTCCTGGCCCTTGACGACGCCGGCCATGCCGCGGGGGCCGACGGTCACGCCATCGGGGAAGCGGATCGTGGCATCGTCGGTGTACAAGACGGCCATACCGTCGAAGTCGGCCTTCTCGCGGGCCATGTTGCAGTAGCGGTGCATAACCGCGGCGATGAGGGCGCGGTCCTCGACTCGTGCCTCGTTCAGGCTGGCGTCGCTCATGATGCGTTCCTTGTCTCTGGTTCGTTCTGGGGCGCGGCGGTGCCGCACCGCGTGGTCAGTTCCCGGCGAGGTGGCTGCGCAGGAACGCAGCCGTGATGGCGATGTTGTCCGCCGAGTCGAAACGGGGGTCCTCGTGTCCTGCTCCGCCCAGGATCATCAGCGTGGAGGAGCTGCCGGCACGGGTGAGTGCCTCGTGCAGGTGGACGCTCTCGCTGCTCTCGATCACGTGGTCCCGGTCGCCGTGAGCGATCAGAAACGGCGGTGCGTCTGCTCGGACGTGGTGGAGCGGGCTGGCCCGGCGCACGAGGTCGGGGACTGACGCGAGGTCCTCGACACCGAGCAGGTTGTGCTCGGCCCCCGGGGGCAGGATCGCTGCCTCCAGCGGGCTTCGCGACGCGCTGGTGGCGATGTCGCTGAAGCCGAACCAGGACACGACGGCCGCTACCTGTGGCGAGTCCGTATCTGCGCTGAGCGCCGCGAGCGCCGCGAGGACGGCACCGGCGGACGCTCCCCAGAGCGCGATCTTGGCGTTGGTGGTTCCCACGACGTCGAGATGGTCACGGACCCAGCTGATGGCCGCAACGATGTCGTCGAGCTGATCGGGGAAGCGTGCCGAGGGCGCCAACCGGTAGTCCAGGGACACGACGTTCAGGCCGTGTGCGGCGAGCGCGCGGATGCGGGCGCCGTCCATGGCCCTGTCCCCGACGGCGAACCCGCCACCGTGGATGTAGATGACCGTGCCGAGGCCGGGGTCGACGGGTCCGCTGGCCGGGTGGAGATCGAGGTTCAGGGGTCCCGAGGAGGTGTTGGTGTACTCGAACGTGTTGTTCATGAGGCTCTCATTCCGGTCGTCGACCGTGGAACGTCCAGTCGTCGCAGTGTGCTCCTGCGGGCGTGCTGCCGGGGCGAACCCGTGCCGGGATGCCCGAGGAAAGCGTCGCCCGCCGTAGTCAGGGCCGCCTAGACGGCCGCGGCGACCTGCGCCGGCCGGGGGAGCTGGACGAGGAGGCTGTCGACGAGTCGGACCGAGTCCTCCACGCCGTCCGCGATGCCGAACACGTAGACGTCGGGGCGCGAGAGCAGCGTGGTCGCGCCGTGCTGGCCGAAGTAGTCGGCGTACGTGTTGTCGGCGTCGGTGAAGTCCTCGCCGATCCGGATGCGCCTGACGCCCAGCTCGTCGAGCCGCACGAGCCTCTCCTCGCCCAGCGCCTCGTCGAGGGCGAGCGTGGAGACCAAGTGGAAGCCGTAGCCGACGACGTCGTCGAGCAGCTTCTCCTGGCCGTCCGCCCCGACGGTGCCCTGCGGTGCGACGGCGCCGGCCTGGGGGCCGTACTCGCCGTCGGCGGTGCGGTGCAGGATGCCGTCGCGCAGCGGCGGGATCGGCGGGGTCACGTTGCCGCCGGTCGACTCCAGGTAGGCGTCCCGGCCAGCTGCCTCCTCCGGCGATGCGGGGTTGACCATCTTGTACGCCGCCAGGGAGCCCTCGACGAAGAAGCGGCTGTGTGCCAGGCGCTCACTCTCGTAGGTGTCGAGGATGGACTCGTCGGCGAGGCCGCGCAGGACGAGGTCGAGCTTCCAGGACAGGTTCCCGGCGTCGCGCATCGCGCAGCACGCGCCCTGCCCCATGTAGGGCGTCATGGCGTGGGCGGAGTCGCCGCCGATGAAGACGTTGCCGCGCCGCATGCCGGTGGCCACCTGGCTACGGAAGCTGTAGATCTTGCGCCGCGTCTGCCGCACGTGATCGCGCGGGATCCCGACCCTCCGCTCGAGGAAGTCCAGGCCCCGCTCCTCGGCGGCCTCGACCTCGGCGTCGTCGGTGGGCAGCATCCGGACGTCGGTCCGGACGCGACCGACGCCGTTGGGTGCGAAGAAGTAGGGCTGGTCGAGGTCGAGGTCGAAGTAGATCCGGTGCTCCAAGTCGTTCGGAAGCGGCTTGACCACCTCGTAGTCGGTGAGGATCCAGCGGTCGTCGTGGTGGTGGAGCACCTCGACGTCGATGCCGACGGCGTCGCGCACGTAGCCGCTCGCACCGTCCATACCGACGACGTAGCGGGCGGTCACGGTCTCGACGTCGTCGTTCGACGCGTCGACGGCCTGGCCGCTGGTGTTGGAGGGCCGGGTCGTCACGACGTACCCGTCAGCCTCGGCGCGGAGGTCGGTGACCCTGCGGCCCCAGCGGACCTGGACGTTTGGGTTCTGCGCGATGCGCCGTTCCATGGCGGCCTCGATGTTCGGCTGGTGCAGCGACAGGTGCGACCAGTGGCCGGCGCGCTTGTAGTTCCAGTCGAAGAAGCCCTTCTGCTTCCCGTCCGCACCCCAGAGCTCGACCGTGCGCTGGGGGAGCGACTCGGCGAGTGCCTCCCGAGGGTCGGACGCGTGCTGCAGCAGTCGGGCGACCTCGCCGTCGAGGGTGCTCATGCGAGGGAGCCCGTAGGGCTCGGGGAACTTGTCAAACACCACGATGCTGTGGCCACGCTGGCCCAGCAGCGAAGCGAGCATCTCACCCGCGGGGCCGAAGCCTACGATGACCACGTCGACGGTCTTCTTCATCGGTCCTTCTCCTCCACCTGACCTGAAACCACCCGAACCATTAGGGCTGTATGTGGTGATCGTCACCCGTCGATCCCGTCCAAGTCAAGGCTTGTGCGTAAACTGTTCGAGTGTTTTCCCCAGCGCTTACTCGCGCTCAGTCGTTGGCGGACGACATCGAGCGCATCGTCGTCGACCGTGGTCTTCAGCCTGGCGACCGCATCGCCACCATGGAGGAGTTGCGCGAGCAGACCCGGCTGGGCCGCGCGACCATCAGCGAGGCCGCCCGGCTCCTGATCGAGCGCGGGACTGTCGACGTCCGCCCAGGCCGCGGAGGCGGCCTGTTCGTCGCCGAAGCCGGCCACGTGGTTCGTCTGCGCCACACGCTGCTCGCCGCCGGTCAGGATGCCGCCGGTGTTGCCAACGCGCTCGCCGTCCGCGACGCGCTTGAGGAGCTCATCGACACTGATGCAGCACGCCACCGGACCGTCCAGGACATCGACGACCTTCAGGTGATCATCCGCCGGATGCGGGCTGAGGCGACCACTCGCGAGACGTTCATGAGGGACAACTGGGAGTTGCATTCGCGGATCGCCGAGATCACCCCCAACGACCTGGCGAGGAACGTCTATCTCAGCACGATGGCGCAGGCTGTGGGGCTTCCGAGCCACGCCGACGACGCGACCGCCGCGGACGAAGAGGCCTACCTGGCTTCGCGCCTCGAGATCCACGCCGAGCTGGTCGATGCCATCGCCTCCGGTGACGTTGCGCGGAC
>JAPSKJ010000136.1 GCA_031177735.1 Nocardioides sp. | reverse complement strand
GCCCGGTCGAGCGGACCCTTCTGCCACCCCGAGCCGGGCGCCCTCCCCGTGCCGGGCCGACGGTGGCAACCACCGAGCCGTACGTCGCCACCGGCCGCGGCGGGACGCGAAGCGGCCCGCCCCGGAGTCCGGGACGGGCCGCTCGTGACGCCGTGGATCAGCTGTTGCGCAGGCTGCGCAGGACGTACTGCATGATGCCGCCGTTGCGGTAGTAGTTCGCCTCGCCGGGGGTGTCGATCCGGACGACCGCGTCGAACTCCACACCGGTGTCGGTGGTGACCTTCACCGTCTTCGGCGTGGTGCCGTCGTTGAGTGCGGTGATGCCGGAGATCGAGAAGGTCTCCTCGCCGGTCAGGCCGAGCGACTCGGCGTTCTGGCCGGCCGGGAACTGCAGCGGGATGACACCCATGCCGATGAGGTTGGAGCGGTGGATCCGCTCGTAGCTCTCGGCGATGACCGCCTTGACGCCCAGCAGCGAGGTGCCCTTGGCCGCCCAGTCGCGCGAGGAGCCGGAGCCGTACTCCTTGCCCGCCAGCACCACCAGCGGGATGCCCTGCTCCTGGTAGGTGACGGAGGCGTCGTAGACCGTGGTGACCGGACCGTCGGGCTGGGTGAAGTCACGCGTGAAGCCACCCTCGGTGCCCGGCGCGATCTGGTTGCGCAGGCGGATGTTGGCGAAGGTGCCCCGGATCATGACCTCGTGGTTGCCGCGGCGCGAGCCGTAGGAGTTGAAGTCACGCTGCGCGACGCCGTGCTCGGCGAGGTACTTGCCCGCGGGCGAGTCCGCCTTGATGTTGCCGGCCGGGCTGATGTGGTCGGTCGTGACCGAGTCGCCCAGCTTGAGCAGGACCCGCGCGCCCTCGATGTCGGTGACCGGCTGGGGGGCCTCCGGCATGCCCTCGAAGTACGGGGGCTTGCGGACGTAGGTGGACTCGGAGTCCCACGCGAACGTGTCGCCCTCCGGGGTGGGCAGGGTGCGCCACTGCTCGTCGCCGGCGAACACGTCGGCGTAGTCCTTGCTGAACATCTCCGCGGTGATGGACTCCGCGATGACCTGCTCCACCTCGGTGGGGCTGGGCCAGATGTCCTTGAGGAAGACGTCGTTGCCCTCGGTGTCCTGGCCCAGCGGCTCGTTGAACAGGTCGATGTCCATCGTGCCGGCCAGTGCGTAGGCCACCACGAGCGGCGGGGACGCGAGGTAGTTCATCTTCACGTCCGGGTTGATCCGGCCCTCGAAGTTGCGGTTGCCCGACAGCACGGAGACGACCGAGAGGTCGGCCTCCTGCACCGCGGCGGAGACCTCGGGGATGAGCGGACCGGAGTTGCCGATGCAGGTGACGCAGCCGTAGCCGACCAGGTTGAAGCCGAGCTTGTCGAGGTACGGCGTCAGCCCGGCCTTCTCGTAGTAGTCACTGACCACCTTCGAGCCGGGGGCGAGCGTCGACTTGACCCACGGCTTGCGCTGCAGGCCCTTCTCGACCGCCTTCTTGGCGAGCAGGGCGGCGCCCAGCATCACCGACGGGTTGGAGGTGTTGGTGCAGGAGGTGATCGAGGCGATCACGACCGCGCCGTGGTCGAGCGTGAACTTGGTGCCGTCCTCGAGGGTGACCTCGGTGGGCTGGCTCGGCCGGCCACCGTCCGTGGGGGCCGCCGAGTGCCAGTCGACCGGCGCCTCCGCCGAGTCGTGGCCGGAGCCGCTGCCGTTGGTGGCCGGCGCGTCGGAGGCCGGGAACGACTCCGCGGAGGCCTCGTCGGCGCCGGTGGTCACGCCGAAGGGCTTCTCCTGCTGCGGGACGCCGGGCTTGCGGTCCGAGCCACCGGTCTGGTCGGCGGCCACGTAGTCGCCCAGCGCGGAGCGGAACGCCTCACGCGCATCGGACAGCGAGACGCGGTCCTGCGGGCGCTTCGGGCCGGCGATCGACGGCACGACCGTGGACAGGTCGAGCTCGAGCTTCTCGGAGTAGCGCGGCTCAGCCGACGGGTCGAGCCAGAGGCCCTGCTCCTTGGCGTAGGCCTCGACCAGCTTGAGCTGCTCCTCGCTGCGGCCGGTGAGCTTGAGGTAGGTGATGGTCTCCTCGTCGATCGGGAAGACCGCGATCGTGGAGCCGAACTCCGGGCTCATGTTGCCGATGGTGGCGCGGTTGGCCAGCGGCAGCGTGGAGACGCCCTCGCCGTAGAACTCGACGAACTTGCCGACCACGCCGTGCTTGCGCAGCATCTCGGTGATCGTGAGGACCAGGTCGGTCGCGGTGGAGCCCTCGGGCAGGTCGCCGGAGAGCTTGAAGCCGACCACGCGCGGGATCAGCATGGAGACGGGCTGGCCGAGCATGGCGGCCTCCGCCTCGATGCCGCCCACGCCCCAGCCGACGACGCCGAGCCCGTTGACCATCGTGGTGTGGGAGTCGGTGCCGACGCAGGTGTCGGGGTAGGCCAGCAGCTCGCCGTCGACCTCGCGGGTGAAGATCGTGCGCGCGAGGTGCTCGATGTTGACCTGGTGCACGATGCCGGTGCCCGGCGGGACGACCTTGAAGTCGGAGAAGGCGGTCTGGCCCCAGCGCAGGAACTGGTAGCGCTCGCGGTTGCGCTGGTACTCGATCTCCACGTTGCGCTGGAAGGCGTCGGGCGTGCCGAAGACGTCGGCGATGACGGAGTGGTCGATGACCATCTCGGCCGGCGCCAGCGGGTTGATCTTGCCGGGGTCGCCACCCAGCTCGGCCATGGCCTCGCGCATGGTGGCCAGGTCGACCACGCAGGGGACGCCGGTGAAGTCCTGCATGATCACGCGCGCCGGCGTGAACTGGATCTCCTTGTCGGGCTCCGCGGTCTCGTCCCAGCCGGCCAGCGCGCGGATGTCGTCGGCCGTGATGTCGGCGCCGTCCTCGGTGCGCAGCAGGTTCTCGAGCAGGACCTTCAGCGAGTACGGGAGGGACGCCACGTCCAACCCGTCGCCGGTCACCGCATCGAGGCGGAAGATCTGGTAGGACTTGCCGTCCACGTCCAGGGTGCTCTTGGCACCGAAGCTGTCCTGACTCGCCATGGCGAACGTCTCCTAGTCGCATCTGCGGTGACGGGATGGTCAGCACCATCCTGCCGCGTGTCGAAGGGGCGCCGAAAGTAAGGCTTGCCTTCCTCTCACGCCCCCGTTCTCTTGATGTCAAGATACACGACGTCGAGGCGCTTTCCCACTCCGGCACGCCCGCTCTGCCCGTCCCGCGACCGCTCTCCGTGCGGGCCTCTGCGCTGATCCCTGCGCTGATCTCTGTGCCGACCTCTGGGCCCGACCTCCGGGCCGATCTGGGCCCCGTTTGGGCCCAGATCTGAGCCCTACGGCCCTCCCCCAGCACACCGGAGGCAGCCAGGCTGCGGAGGGTGAGCACCAGCCGCCGGCGCCGCGACGACGCGGGACAGAGCACCGCCGAGTACGTCGGGCTGGCGGCCGTCGTCGTGGTCGTGATCGGCGCGCTGGTCGGCCTGGCGCCGAACCTGCTGGCCGGAGCGCGCCCGGTCGTCGACGCGGCGTACTGCCAGCTTTCGGGCAGCCTCGGTGGGGGAGGCTGCGCGGAGGATGCACCGGCGGCCGCGCCGGAGCTCCCGGGCACGGGGGGTTCGTCAGAGCCCCCCGTGCCGCGCACACCGCGCCAGGTCGCCGAGGCAGGCGACTACGTCGCTCTGGGTGACTCCTACTCGGCCGGCGAGGGCGCCTTCGACTACCAGCCCGGCACCGATCAGGACGACAACCGGTGCCACCGCAGCGACCACGCCTACGGCCAGCAGGTCTACGACGGCGGCCACTTCGCCGGCGACTTCCACTTCGGCGCCTGCTCGGGTGGGGTGGTCGAGGACTACTTCGGCCCCAACCAGGGCAACCAGGGCGAGCCGCCGCAGCGTGAGCACATCACCGACGACACCTCCCTGATCACGATCAGCATGGGAGGCAACGACTTCGGCTTCGCCGACGTGCTCAGCCACTGCATGTTCCACAACTGCGCGACGGAGGACTACCGCGCCCAGCTCGAAGCCGTGATCGCCGCGGAGGCCGCCCAGCTCGTCGAGATGTACCGCGACATGCGCGAGCGGGCCGGCGACGACGCCCGGATCATCGTGGTGGGCTACCCCCACCTGTTCGACGTCAACGGTGGCCACGGGCTCAGCCTCTCCTCGCCGATCAGAGCGGCGGAGCGTCGCTTCCTCAACGAGGTCACCGACCTGGCCAACCAGGCGATCCAGGACTCCATCACGCAGGCCGACGCGAACGTCGAGTTCGTCGACATCCGCGACGTGTTCGCCGGCCATGAGGTCGGCACGGCCGACCCGTGGATCCATGACCTGTCCCTGAAGTGGGACTGGGGCAACACCGGTCCGGATCCCGCCAGTTTCCATCCCACCCGGGCCGGGCAGGATGCCATCCGGGACGCCGTCAACGCGCAGATCGATGAGGGCCCATGACCAGCAGGCGAAGGAGCGTGGTCCGCATGAAGGGTGCCGCTGTGCTGCTCGCGGTGCTCCTTGCCGCGACGGCCTGCGGAGACGGGGAGAGCCCGGTCGCCGCAGAGCCCACGCCGTCCCCCTCGACGCCTTCGTCCTCCTCGTCGGCAGCACCGTCCGGCTCCGCGACGCCCGTGCGGGGCGGCCAGGCGGCGGCTGCGATCCTGGCCGAGGCCGACCTCCCCGCCGGCTGGCGCTACGCGACCGGCCAGCAGTCGCTCGGCGTGCCCGAGATGTGCGGCGTCGTCCTCGAGCCGCCGGCGCTGGAGAGCTTCGCCACCCAGCGGTTCACCGTCGACTTCGCCGGACCGTTCGTGATCCAGCACTCGTTCGTCTCCGCTGACGAGGCAGCCGCCGCCGAGCGGATGGCGCAATGGGCCGCGGCGGCGGCCACGTGTACCTCCTGGACCACCGACGGCACGGAGCTGACGGTCTCCGCCATCAGCGACCTGCCCAGCGTCGGCACCGAGTTCGGTGCCGTGCACGCGGAGGTCACTGTCGACGGCGTGCTGCAGCAGCGCGACTACGTCGCCTGGCGTCAGGGCGACCGGGTCTCCGTGCTCATCAGCTACGGTCCGGCGGATCTCGCCTCCCACGCCGACCTCGGCGCCATGGTCAGCGCGATCGCCGCGCGCTGATCCGCCGCGCGCGGGCGTCGGAGCACCCGCACGACCTCGCTCAGGCTGAGGCCGACCTGGCCAGCACCTCGGCGTGGACGGAGACCTCGGACCCGAACCGGCCGCCCGGCTCGCCCCAGGGTCCGTAGACGATGAGCTCGTCGAAGCCGAGCTCCCGGGCGCGGTCGATCGCCTCGCGGTAGGCCGCGACGCTCCGGGTGGGGCGCACCTCCCCGAAGCCGAGCAGCAGCGAGCGCCGCAGCTGCGCGGGGTCGCGTCCGACTCGGTCGCACGCCTCGCGCAAGCCGGCCACCTGGGCCCGCACGGCCTGCCAGAACTCCTGCGCGGGCAGCCGAGCCGCCGACGGGCCGCCGTAGGTGTTCCAGCCGTCGGCGTGGCGGGCGGTGAGCTCGAGCGCCTTGGGCCCGTGCGCGGCCAGGACCAGCGGAGGCGGCGCGACACCCTCGGGCAACGGCAGCGTCTCCAGGCCGGTGAACGACGTGGCGCGGCCGGTCCACTGGGTCTGACCGGCCCAGACCGCCTTCAACCCCTCCACCGTGTCCCGGAACCGCTCGGACATCTGGCCCGGCGTCAGCGACTTCCCCCGGTCGGCCCGGGCGCACAGCGGCGAGCCGGCGCCGAGCCCGAGCACCAGGCGGCCGCCGGAGACGTCCTGGACGGTGCCCGCGCGGCGGGCCAGTGCGACCGGGGAGTGCAGCGTCGCGGAGGCGACCATCGGGCCGAGCCGCATCCGCTCGGTCACTCCCGCGGCAGCAGCGAGCGTCGCGAACCCGTCGCCCAGCCACTCCCCCGGCGCGGTCGGGTGGGTGAGGTGGTCGTAGACGTAGGCGGCGTCGTAACCGAGCTCCTCGGCGACCCGGAAGTCCTGCGCGAGCTGGCGCCACGGCCGGGTCTGCACGACCACGACACCGAGACTGATCCGGCCGGGATGAGGGGTCATGTCCGCTCCGATGCAGGAAGGTTCCGGACGCCCTTCACGTGGTGCGTCGTCGGCAAGATGCCGATGCTACTGAGCGTGAGCGCGACGGTCGCCCACGGCTGCGCCCAGGCCCGGGAACGCCCGTCGGCCGGCCGATCCACCGCCGGCGGCCGCTCCCGTCGCCGATCGCGGCCGCGT
>JAPSKJ010000135.1 GCA_031177735.1 Nocardioides sp. | reverse complement strand
GCCTGCTGGATGTACTCCTCCAGCTTCACCCGCTCGACCCGCCACTGGCCCCGGCCGCCGATCTTGATGGCGGGCAGCTCGCCCCGGCGGACCAGGGCGTAGACCTGGGCGCTGGAGGTGTTGAGCGTCTCCGCCACGTCGGCGAGGGTGAGGAAGCGCGGCTCCGGCATGGCGCCATGATCCCACCTCGGCGCCCCGGGTGCCGTCCGCGCCGCTCCGGCTGTGGATGGGCCCTGGCCGCCGTGGTCGGTTCAGGACATCATGTCGTGCGTGGTCAGCAATCTCGGGACCTCCACCGCCCGCGGCTCCTCCGCCGGCGCACCGCCGCTGACGGCGCGGCCGGCACTGCGTGCGCGGCGACCGACGTGGCGCGACCCGCGGCTGTGGGTCGGCGTGGCCCTGGTCGCCGGCTCGGTCGTCGGTGGCGCGCGCCTGCTCGCCTCGGCCGACGACACGGTGCCGGTGTGGTCCGCGGCGCACGATCTCGGCGCCGGAGCAGTCCTGACCCCTGACGACCTGGTCGTCGAGCGCGTCCGGTTCGGCGACGAGGCGCTGCTGCGCGGCTACCTGCCGGCCGACGAGCCGGTGCCCGAGGGCGTCCGGCTCGAGCGCGGCGTCGGCGCCGGCGAGCTGGTGCCGCGCGCGGCGGTGGCCCCGGCGGCCGAGACCGGCACCGTCGAGGTGCCGGTCGCCGTCGACCCGGAGCTGGTCCCACCCTCGGTCGGCCCGGGATCGGTGGTCGACGTCTACGTCGTCGCAGCCGCCGCGGGCGAGGCGCCCGGGTCCGGCAGCGACACCGCCGCCCTGAGCGGGGTCTCGGTGGTCGCGGCTCCCGACGTGGCGTCCAGCTTCGGCACCAGCGGCAAACGTCAGCTCGTCCTCGCGGTGCCCGAGGAGGCCGCACCGGAGTTCTTCGCCGTGCTCGGCTCGCTGTCGTCCCCGGTGATCACCGTGGTGGGCCGCTCCTGATGACCACCGTGGTGCTCGTCGTGGCGGCGGGTGCCGCCTGGGAGGCCGCCGCGCTGACCGCGCTCGACGCGGCCCCGGGGGTGGTGGTCCTCAAGCGCTGCGTCGACGTCGACGACCTCCTCGCCACCGCGGCCGCCGGGCAGGCCGACGCCGCGCTCGTCGCCCTCGACGCCCCGGGCCTCGACGCCGCCGCCGTCGACCACCTGCGTTCCCAGGGTGTCCGCGTCGTGGGCGTGGTCCCCACCGGCCCGGCAGGTGACGCCGGCCGACTGCGCGCGGCGCGGCTCGGCATCGGCCGGCTCGTGGCCGACGGCGACCTCGCCGCGTTCGCTCCCGCGCTGACCGATCCCGAGGTGCCCGACCCCGGCGCCGCCGACCTCCCGGAGCTGTACGCCGATGCCGAGGCCGCCCCCGACGGCTTCTCCGGCCGCGTGCTCGCCGTGTGGGGTCCTGCCGGCGCGCCCGGCCGGACGACCCTGGCCGCTGCGGTCGCCGCCGAGCTGGCCCACCGCGGGCTGCCGGCGCTGCTGGTCGACGCCGACCCCTACGGTGGCGCGATCGCCCAGCAGCTCGGCATCCTCGACGAGGTCTCCGGGCTGCTCTCCGCTGCCCGGCTGGCGGTCAGCGGCGACCTGGCCGACCGGTTCGCGACCGTGCCGCGCACGCTCGGCCCCCACCTGGGGGTGGTCACCGGGCTCCCGCGGCCCGATCGGTGGCTGGAGGTGCGGTCCGGGGTGCTGGAGCAGCTGGTGGAGTGCGGCCGGCGGTTGGGCTACGTCGTGGTCGACACCGGCTTCTCGCTCGAGGACGACCCGGGCGATGCGGGTGGGGTGGGGTTGCGCCCGCCGCGCAACCTGCTCACCCACGCCGCGATCGACCTGGCCGACGAGGTGCTCGTGGTGGGCACCCCCGACCCGGTCGGGCTCACCCGGCTGGCTCGCGGCCTCGTCGAGCTCGCCGAGCGGGCCGTCGCGGTGCGCGTGGTGGTCAACCGGATGCGCCCCGGAGTCGGGTGGGGCGAGGACGACATCGCGGCCATGGTGGCCGGACTGGCCGACCCGGTCGGGCTGCACTTCCTGCCCGAGGACCGCGCCACAGCCGACCGCGCGCTGGTGGCGGGTCGCACCCTGCTCGAGACCGCACCGGGTGCTCCGCTCCCGCGGGCCGTCGCCGACCTGGTCGACTTGCTCGCGCCGGAGCCGGCGGCACCGGGCTCGGCGAGCGGCCGTGCCGGTCGGCTCAGCCGGCGAAGAGCAGGAAGAGGCCACCGGCGGTGAAGGCCACCATCGCCACCAGCAGCGGCAGCTGACCGGTGAGCTGGTGCCGCCTGGGCAGCAGCTGCAGCGCCCGGTCGTGGGCCGCGACAGCGGCGAGCACGTGACCGAGCACGACCCCGAGCACCTTCACCGAGGCCAGCAGCGTGGGGTGGTAGGCCCAGAAGTAGCTGACCTCCCAATCGGCGGTGCCGAACCAGTTCGAGCCGTTGGAGAACGGGTCGCTGGCCAGGATCAGCGTGCGCTGACCGCCCTCCCACAGGTAGGAGAGGTAGTGGGCGGCGATGTAGCCGACGATGATCGGCACGATCGAGTGGGCGAACAGCGTGGGCAGCGCCCGGCGGCGCTGGCCGGGCCCGACGCCGGTCAGCATGGTGGCGACCGCGAAGATCGCGCCGACCAGCAGCACGAAGCCCAGCAGCGCGATGTTGTTGGCGAGGGTCGCGCCCCAGTCGCGCGCGGTGATCCAGTCGTTGTTCTGGGTGAACCGCAGCCACTGCGCCGACTCCCGGAAGGAGTCGAACGCGGTGCTGCCGAACAGCACCGCCACCACCGCGACCAGGCCGGCGCGGGGCACCACGGTGGCCAGGTTGGCCATCGGGCTGCGCAGGAGCAGCACACCGTCGCGACGGGTCCACACCGACAGCCTCGCCACCAGCGAGGAGTAGACCTCGAACGGGTCGGCCCGCTCGTAGAAGGTGTCCCCATAGAGCAGCCCACCGACGAGCATCACGGCGACGTAGACCGCACACCACAGCCGCACGGCGCTGATGTCGGTGGAGTGCGGATAGACCAGCTCCATCCACACGAACGCGTACAGGCCGACCGCGGCCGGCCAGTGGCCGAGCCGCTCGGGGTAGCGGTAGAGCCCCTCGGCCGGGTCACCGCCGGTCGCGCGTGCGATCAGCCCGTTGATGGTGCGCACCGGGCTGATCGCCTTCCACACCGGCCCGAGCAACAGCGAGAGCGGCACCAGGCCGACCCACCACCAGATGTAGAAGATGCCCAGCAGCGGGTTGATGTCGAGGTCCTTGCCGAACACCGCCACCATCGCGGTGTAGAGGAACAACAGCAGCCCGACCGCCTTGAGCACCGCGGAGTACGCCGGCGCGGCGACCAGCCGCTGCAGCCACTGCGGCGCGGGGCGGCCGTGGCTCTCGGCGGCGTAGCGGGGCGTGCGCCAGGCGACGGCCAGGACGGTGAACGAGACGGTCAGCGCCGCCACGGCGCCCGCGATCGCCAGCTCCGGCGGGATCGGCAGGTCGCGGGCGCCGCCGAGACCGTGGGTCTTGATCAGCGAGGGCGTCAAGGTCAGCGGACCTCGAGCTGCACGATGGTCACGCCCAGGTCGTGCGACTCGACCTCGATGATGCCCGGCTTGTCGATCGGGTCCAGCTCGAGGACGGTGGTGCCGGCGGCGTACTCGAGCTCCTGCTCGGGGTCGGAGTGCACGTGCAGCTCGCCCGCGGAGTCCGCGGTGATGACGAACTCCACCGGCTCGCCCAAGGGAGCCTCCACCCGCTCGCCGTTGGGGGTCACCTCGTCACCGGAGATGGTGATCTCGATGCTGGTGGCACCCGCGCCTGCATCGGAGCCGGTGCCCCCGGGTGCGTCGGAGGACGACGTCGCGCTGGCGGCGGGCGGGGAGCCGGCGCCCTCGGAGTCATCTCCGCAGGCTGCGGTGAGCGCGATCACGCCGCTCAGCACCGCCGCAGTGACCAGGCCCTTGCGCATGGGTGTTCCTTCTCTCGCGTACAGGTGGTGCGGACGCGCCCCCGGGCGTCCGAGCTCTGCCAGAATCCCATGGCAGTCTGAGAGCGGCCCAAGAGGCCGTGCACACCACCGACCCGAGAGGACGGCGCACATGGGGGGCACATGGGCGACCGGCTGACCCCGCGGGACCTCGCGTTCCTCCAGGCGGAGTCGCCGAGGTCGCCGCGGCACAACGCCACCGTGGAGATCTTCGAGCCGGGGGAGTCGGGCTTCGACTACGACGCCCTGGTCCGGCTGATCTCCGAGCGCATCTCGTTCGTGCCGCGCTACCGGCAGAAGGTGCTGCACGTGCCGGTCGGTCTCGCCACGCCGGTGTGGGTCGACGACCCGCACCTCGACCTCGAGTACCACGTGCGCCGCTCGGCCCTGCCCCGGCCGGGCACCATGGACCAGCTCCGCGAGCTGGTCGCGCGGATCGTGTCCCGCCCGCTCGACCGCACCCGGCCGCTGTGGGAGATGTACTTCGTCGAGGGGCTCGCCGACGGCCGGATCGCGCTGCTGTCCAAGGCGCACCACGCCCTGGTCGACGGCAACGAGACCGTCGACCTCGGCCAGCTGCTGCTCGACGTCGGACCCGAGCACCGCTCGCTCGGCGAGGACGGCTGGGACCCGCGCCGGCCCCCGTCGGCGGCCGGGCTGCTGCTCGACGCGGTCAAGGACAACCTCACCCACCCGCGCACGCTGGTCTCCACCGCCCGCAGCGCCACGGCCGGCGCCCTGCGCAGCGTGGAGCGCACCGGGCGCCGCACCCGCGCGCTGGCCACCGCGCTCACCGGCCGCCCCCCGGTGCGCGAGACCCCGGTCAGCGGGCGGCTCTCCCAGCAGCGCCGGGTGGTGCTGCTGGAGTCGGAGCTCGCCGACTACCTCCGGGTCCGCCAGGCGCACGGCGGCACGGTCAACGACGTCATCCTGGCGGTGGTCGCCGGTGGTCTGCGCGCGTGGCTGATGACGCGGGCCGAGTCGCTCGCGGGCCTGCGCCAGATCCGCGTCGTGGTGCCGGTCTCGGTCATCGACGAGGAGCACGAGGCCACCTCGCTGGGGTCCCAGATCGCCGTGCACTACGTCGACCTGCCGGTGGGCGAGCCGAGCCCGGTGGTGCGGCTGCACCAGGTGTCCTACTCGTTCGAGAAGCACAAGGCGTCGGGCACCGCCGTCGCGGCCAGCCGGCTCGCCGGCATCGCCGGCTTCGCCCCCACCACCTTCCACGCGGTCGGAGCGCGCGTCGCCGCAGCGGCCGACCCGGCGTCGTACCAGGTCAGCGTCACCAACGTCCCCGGTCCGCAGTCGGCGAGGTACGCCGCGGGCGCCCGGATGGTGGCCAGCTACGCCGTCCACCCGCTGCTGCCCGGCAAGGCCCTGGCGATCGGCGTGACCTCCTATGACGGCAAGGTCTTCCTCTGCGTCACCGCCGACCGTGACCTCGTGCCCGACGCCGACGTGCTCGGCCACTGCCTGGCCGAGGCGCTCGACGAGCTGCGCGACACCGCCACCGGGGTGCGGCCGCGAGCCCCGCGGGGACGCCGCACCACCCCAGCGAAGGAGACCGACGAGCCGTGACCACCCGCCTCTACCTGCCCGCCACGCTCGACCTGCTGGCGCGGTGGCACGCCGCGGGGGAGATCCCCGCGACCGACGACGGCTACACCGCCCCCGACGCCACCGAGGAGGGCGAGTACGCCGCCCTGATGGCTGCGGCCGACGACTCCGCCGCCCTGGTGGGTGCCGCGCCCGGCGGGGGCCGCCGGGTGGTCGTCGTCGTGGAGACCGACGTCTCCGCAGGGCCGGTGCCGATGAGCGAGGTCGTCGCCGTCCACGCCGACCCCGCGCCGTTCACCGACCCCGAGGAGGACCTGGCGTGGTATGCCACGCAGGAGGTCCCCGACCTGGTCAGCGGCTGAGGTAGGCCTGCCCCACCCGGTTCTCCACCCGCAGCGCCTTCTGGAGCAGGTCGTGGATCAGCTCCTCGACCTTGCCGCCCACCAGCGGGATCTTCACGGTGATCTCCATCCGGACCGTCTCGATGGTCCGCTCGCCGTCCGCGCGCAGGGTGACCGAGCCGCTCGCCTGTCCCGGCTTGCCGGGGATGGTCAGCTCGGTGGTCGCGGCCGTCTCGGAGGTCCACCGCTCCTTCTGGATGATCGTGATCTCGTCGCCGACCAGCTTCTTGGCGAACGACGGCACCGCGCTCGCCGCCTGCGCCTGCTCGATCACGACCTCGCGACCGG
>JAPSKJ010000134.1 GCA_031177735.1 Nocardioides sp. | reverse complement strand
CGTTGCGGTGGCCGATCATCGCGTCGAGGGTGTTGGCGGCGCGGTAGCCGAGCAGACCGGGCACCCCGGCGACCGCTCCCCACACCAGTGGGGCGACGACCGCGTCGGAGGTGTTCTCGGCGACCGACTCCACCACGGCCCGGGCGACCTCCGGCTCCCCCAACGCGGAGGTGTCCCGACCGACGAGGTGGGTGAGCCGCCGGCGGGCACCGGGCAGGTCGCCCGTTCCCAGCCGGGCGTGCACGGCCAGCGCCTCGCGCTCCAGGGAGCGACCACCCAGGACCGCCCAGGTCGCCACGGCGGTCACGCCGACCTTGGCGGCCGGTTGTCGCGCGGCGCGCTCGGCGGCGACCCCGAGCGCGATCGCCGACCCGACCAGGGCCGCGGTGTGCGCTGCCCCGCGGGTGCGGGAGTCGGCGTACACCCGGCGCTCGACGGCCGCCGCCACCGTGCCGAAGCCGGCGACGGGGTGGAAGCGGCGCGGATCTCCGAGGAGTCGGTCGGCGACGAAGCCCACCAGCAGCCCCCAGGCACGCGGGCTCACGAGAGGGCCACCAGGACGGTGGCGAGGGAGAGCTCGACGCTCGCACCGAAGACATCACCGGTGACCCCGCCCAGGCGGCGCACGGCGCGGGCCACGACAACCGCGGCCACCACGAGCGCCAGCACCGCGGCAGCGGCGCCGCGCCACCACGACGACCCGGCCCAGGCCCCGGCGAGCGCGAGCACCGCCGCCGCCACCGCCCACAGGAGCACGACCACCGGCGCGGGGACGGTGCCGGTGTAGACGTCGCCGAGCCCGTCCGGGCGTGCCGACGGGACCCCTCGGCGGCAGCACACGGCGAGCGCCGCCCGGGAGACGCAGACGGCGCACCCCGCGAGGACAGCAGCGCCGACCGGGTGCGGCAGGGCGAGCACCGCCGCCAGGCCGGCGGCCTGCAGACCCAGCGTCAGCACGACGGCGGCGACACCGGCGGGCCCGGAGGTCCCGGTCTTCATCACCGCCAGCGAGCGCTGGGGGTCGGAGGAGGCCGCCATCCCGTCGACGGTGTCGGCGAGCCCGTCCAGGTGGAAGGCGCGGTTGCCCAGCACGACCGCGCCCAGCGCCAGCAGCGCCACGACGAGATGCGGCAGGCCCCACGCGTGCCCGGCCAGGGCCACGACGGTGACCGCCACGCCGAGCGGCACCGCGGCCAGCGGAGCCAGCACCATCGCCGTGCCGGCACGTCGACGGTCGACCAGCAGCGGCGGGCGCACGGGCACGGCGGTGAGCGTGCCGAGACTGAGCCGCCAGGCGTCGGGCAGCATCACGCGCCCAGGTCGGAGAGCAGCGCGACGTCGCGCAGCACGGCGGCGGCGCTGCGCACGAGCGGCACGGCCGCGATCGCACCCGACCCCTCCCCCAGCCGCATGCCGAGGTCGAGGAGCGGCTCGCGGCCCAGCTTGGCCAGCGCCAGGCTCTGGGCGGGCTCGGTGGAGCGGTGCCCGGCGGCGTACCACTCGGCGGCACCGGGCTCGATCCGGTCGGCGGTGAGGGCGCACGCGACGCTCATCAGCCCGTCGAGGAGCACCGGGACGCCGTCCTGCGCCGCGGCGAGCAGGTAGCCGGTCGTCGCGGCGAGATCGGCGCTGCCCAGCGCCGTGAGCGTCTCGACCGGGTCGGCCGCCCGCGCGCCGGCACGCCGCAGCGCGCTGTCGATCACGTGGGCCTTGTGCGCGAGGGCCTGGTCATCGATGCCGGTGCCGCGGCCGACCACCTCGCTGGCCGGGACCCCGAGCCCGGCGGCGACCAGCGCGGCGGCAGGGGTCGTGTTGCCGATGCCCATGTCACCGCTGAGGAGCAGCTGTGCGCCCGCGCGGATCTCCTCGCGGGCCACGGCCGCCCCGGCTGCCAGCGCGGCCGTGGTCTGCTCGGGGGTGAGGGCGTCCTCGAGGTGGATCGCACCGCTCGACCGGCGCACCTTGTAGGCCGTCAGCGCGGCTCGCGTCGCCTGGTCCAGGTCCGCGAAGTCGTCGTCGACACCCAGGTCGAGCACCCGGACCGCGACGCGGTGGGCCGTGGCCAGCGCGTTCACGCCCGCCTTGCCGGCCAGGAACGTGCGGACCATCGCACCGGTGATCGCGGGCGGGAACGCCGAGACGCCGTGCGCGGCGACGCCGTGGTCGCCGGCGAAGATGACGAGCCGGACGTCGTCGACCGGCCTCGGCGGCACGTGGCCCTGGCAGGCGGCGAGCCAGACACCGAGGTCACCGAGGCGACCCAGAGCCCCGGGCGGGGTGGCGAGCGCGGCGAGCCGCTTGGCGGCGTGGTCGCGGGCGACGTCGGAGGGCGGGGAGACGTAGGGCATCTCGGATCCTGTTCAGTCAGCGGCACCGGGCGCGGGAGTCCCGGTGAGCCGGATCTGGTCGAGGGCGGTGAAGAGCCGGGCCGTCACCGCTGGCGGGCGCGCGGCGATACGGGCCCAGGAGGAGTCCAGGCCGGGGAAGGTGTCCGCGCGGCGCACGGCCACGCCGTAGGAGCGCAGCGCGGAGCGGGTGCCCTCGCCGAGCCGGGCGAGCACGAACGGGGCGGCCGAGGGGACGTGGGTGATGCCGCGGCCACGCAGACCGCCCTCGAGGTGGTCGCGCCAGCGGCCGAGCCGGGCGGCCCGGGACCGTGCCTCCTCGGTGGCGGTCCCGGTGGCGCAGGCGACCATCGCCGCGACGGCGGGCCCGGACACCGACCAGGGCGTCTGGAGCTCGGCCAGCTCGCGCACCAGGGTCTCGTCGCCGGCGACGAAGCCGGCCCGGACGCCCGGGATGGACCAGTGCTTGGTCAGGCTGCGCAGCACCAGGACGCCGCCCTGCCGCTCACGCACCAGCGACGCCGCCTCGCCGGGCACCGCATCCATGAACGCCTCGTCCACCACGACCACCCGGCCCGGGCGCCGCAGCCGCCTGATGAGCGCCGCCGGGTGCAGCACCCCGGTGGGGTTGGTCGGGTTGCCGATGACCACCAGGTCGGCGTCGTCCGGGACGTCGTCGGGATCGAGCGCGAAGCCGTTCTCGGGTCGGCAGATCACCTCGGTGACCTTGTGACCGGTGGCCTGGAGGGCGGCCTGCGGCTCGGTGAACTGCGGGTGGACCACCACCGGCCGCTGCCAGTCACGCAGCCGGGCGATGAGGGTGAACGCCTCGGCGGCCCCGGCGGTCGGCAGCACCTCCCCCGCCCTGCGCCCGTAGCGCTGGGCGATGGCCGACACCGCCGGGCTCGCGTCGGGATAGGCCGCGGCGCCGTCGATGGCCGCGTGCAGGGCCCGGTCGAGCCAGGCCGGGCGCGCGCCGTCGTAGACGTTGACGGCGAAGTCGACCAGGCCCGCGCCGACCTCGCGGTCGCCGTGGTGGCGCAGCGGGTCGGACACCCGCGCCTCCTCGGCCGCCGGCACGGCGAGCGGCGCCGGCGGCAGCGGCGAGGGGGTGTGCGGCGTCGCGGCGTGGGCGGCGTCGGCGAACCGCTGCGCGAGCTGCGGGTGGCCGGCCCAGTGGGTGTGCAGGTAGGACGCGTGCCAGGTGCCGCTGGCGAACCCGGTGGCCGCGCCGTCGACCTGCCACGCCCCCGACCCGCCGGCCTCCGGGACGGTCCGGGTGCGGTGGAACTCGTGGCCGGTGACCTGCTCCCCCGCGCGGGTGAGCAGCGTGTCGGCGGTCGCCGTCGCGACCGGGTAGCGCAGCGTGAGCCGGTCGCCCATCGCGGAGTCGGCCGGGACGATCCCGGCCATCGCGGTGCCGTCGAGGGTCCGGGACAGGTAGAGCAGCCCCGCACACTCGGCGACGGTGGGCACCCCCGCGTCCACCGCACGGCGCAGGTCGTCCAGCAGGCTGCGGTTGGCGGCCAGCTCGCCGGCGTACACCTCCGGGAAGCCGCCGCCGAGGTAGATGCCCTGCGTGCCGTCGGGCAGGGCGGTGTCGGTGAGCGGGTCGAAGGCGACGACCGTGCAGCCGGCCGCGCGCAGCAGCTCCTCGGTCTCGGCGTAGCGGAACGTGAACGCGCGCCCACCGGCGACCGCCACGACCGGCCGGCGGGAGGAGGCGGGGGTGACCTCGCGAGCCGGGTCCCACGGCTCGCCGCCGAGGTCACCGGCCGTGCCCGCGAGGGCGAGGATCGCGTCGAGGTCGAGGTGGCGGGTGACCTGCTCGCCCAGGTGCGCGATGACGCGCGCCGACTCCTCGCGCTCGGCGACGGGCACGAGACCGAGGTGGCGTGAGGGCACGGCGAGCCGGTCGTCCTGCGGGAGCGCGCCGAGCACGGCGAGCCCGGTGCGCTCCATCGAGCGGATGACCTCGGCGGCGTTGCGCGCCGAGCCGACCCGGTTGAGGATCACCCCCGCGACGTGCACCCGGTCGTCGTACGCCGCGAGGCCGGCCGCGATCGCGCCGGCGGACCGCGAGAGCCGGGCGACGTCGAGCACGACGACCACCGGTGACGCGGTCAGCGTGGCGACGTGGGCGGTGGAGGCGAAACCGTCGGTGCCGATCCGGCCGTCGTGCAGACCCATGACGCCCTCGATGACCGCGACGTCCGCCCCGGCGGCGCCGTGGAGCAGCAGCGGGACGATGCGCTCCTCGCCCACCAGGTGCGGGTCGAGGTTGCGGCCCGGCCGGCCGGTGGCCAGGGCGTGGTAGCCGGGATCGATGTAGTCGGGGCCCACCTTGTGGCCGCTCACGACGTGACCCCCGCTGGCGAGCGCCGCCATCAGGCCGGTGGCGATCGTGGTCTTGCCCTGTCCCGTCGACGCGGCGGCGACCACGAGGCGTGGCAGGGCTACCACTCGATGCCCCTCTGGCCCTTCTGGCCCACGTCCATGGGGTGCTTGACCTTGGTCATCGAGGTGACCAGGTCGGCGATCTCGACCAGGCGCGGGTCGGCGTTGCGGCCGGTGATGACGACG
Organism: Nocardioides sp.; assembly: GCA_031177735.1. Taxonomy (GTDB): domain Bacteria; phylum Actinomycetota; class Actinomycetes; order Propionibacteriales; family Nocardioidaceae; genus Nocardioides. Next base: position 1,323 of record JAPSKJ010000134.1, on the reverse strand, counting down.
TGCTGGCGGCCCGGGCGCCCGGCCAGGGTGGCGACGACGTCGTCGACGTCCACCCAGCCCCAGGTCATCGGGTAGGTGAACTCGTCGAGCACGAGCAGGTCGTGCGTCTCCTCGGCGAGGCGGCGCTTGATCTCCTGCCACCCCTCGCGGGCGGCGGCCTCGTGGTCCTCGGCGTCGCCCTGCTTGCGGGCCCAGGACCAGCCGGAGCCCATCTTGTGCCACTCGACCGGTCCGCCTTCGCCGGTCTCCTCGTGCAGCCGGCCGAGCCGCTCCAGGACGGTCTGCTCCCCGATCCGCCACTTGGCCGACTTGACGAACTGGAAGACCCCGATCCGCCAGCCCTGGTTCCACCCGCGCAGCGCGAGGCCGAAGGCGGCGGTCGACTTCCCCTTGCCGTCGCCGGTGTGCACGACGAGCAGCGGCCGCTGCCGCCGCTGCCGGGTGGTGAGGCCGTCGTCGGGGACGACGGCCGGCTGACCCTGCGGCATCAGGCGGCTCCCTTCGCGGTGCGGGCGCGGACGGCCCCGGCGAGTGTGTCGGCGCTGAGGTCCCCGACCGGCAGGTGCTCGGCGCCGAGCACGCCGGCGAGCCGGCGCGCGAGCCCGAGCCGCATCGGGCCGCTCTCGCTGTCGAGGAGGACCGTGGTGACGCCCAGGCCGGCGACGTACGCCGCCGCCTGCTCGGCCCGGGCGACGGCGTCCGCACCCCCGGTGGCGCGGCCGTCGGTGACCACGACGAGGAGCGGTCGCAGCCGCGGGTCGCGCCGGCGCTCGCGGACCAGCACGCGAGCCGACTCCAGCAGCCCCTCGGCCAGCGGGGTCCGGCCGCCGGCGGGCAGGTCGTCGAGGCGGGCCGCCGCGACGTCGACGCTGTGCGTGGGCGGCAGCGCGAGCTCGGCGTCGGCGCCGCGGAAGGTGACCAGGCCGACCTTGTCGCGGCGACGGTAGGCATCGAGGAGCAGCGAGAGGATCGCGGTCTTGACCTGGGTCATCCGCTTGCGAGCGGCCATCGACCCGGACGCGTCGACGCAGAACAGGACGAGGTTGGCCTCGCGGCCCTCCCGCACCGCCACCCGCAGGTCCTCGGCGCGCAGCTCGACCGGGCCGGCAGTGGTCCGGCCGCGCGCGGGCTGCTTGGCCGCCGCGGCCTGCAGCGTCTCCACCAGGTGCAGCGACCCGCCCCGGCCGGAGTCGGGCCGGCGGGCGCCGACGCGGCGTCCGGTCGCGGCGATGGCGCGGCTGCGCCGCCCTGCCTCCCCCGTGCCGAGGCCGCTGGCCCGCAGCAGGCGGGGCCGGTAGGGCGTGCCGGCGGCGACCGTCGCGA
>JAPSKJ010000133.1 GCA_031177735.1 Nocardioides sp. | reverse complement strand
TCGTGACGATCACGGCGTACAACAAGAGCCTGCTCGGCAGCGTCGCGGGCGGTCTCGGCGGGGGCGACTCGGCCTACCTGGTCCAGCGCGGCTACGCCCAGCTCACCGTCGACGCGCGGGGCACCGGCTCCTCGGAGGGCCAGTGGTGCGCGTTCTGCACCCGGGAGAACACCGACGCGACCGAGATCCTGACCTGGGCCGCCTCGGCGGAGCGGCCGTGGAGCAACGGCAGCACGGCGATGACCGGGCCGTCCTACATGGGGATCAGCCAGCTCTTCGCGGCCGCGGGCGACCCGCCGGGCCTGAAGGCGATCTTCCCTCAGGTGCCGGCAGCCGATGTCTACCGCGACGTGGTCGCCAGCGGCGGCCAGATCGACGTCGGCTTCATCCCGCTCTGGATCGGCCTCGTGACCGTGACCGGCATCGTGCCGCCGGCCGTCACCGCGACCGACCCGCCCTCCGGGCTCGCGGCGTTCGTCCAACACCTCACCGCGGCCCTCACCTTCAGCGCACCGGTGATGCTCTCCGCGCTCGGTGGCGCGGAGACGGCCTTCGACGGCGACTTCTACCGCCAGCGCTCGCCGATCGAGGTGGTCGACCGGATCGATGTACCCACCTTCCTGGTCGCCGGCGAGCACGACCTCTTCCAGCGCGGCACGCCGATGATCTTCGACCGGCTGCAGGCGCGCGGCGTGCCGGTGAAGATGATCATCGGACCGTGGGACCACCTGGCCGGGTCGTCCGGGGCGGAGCTGGGCGAGGCCGGCCACGGCTCGTTGAGCGAGCTCCAGCTGCGCTGGTTCGACCACCACGTCAAGGGGCTCCCGGACCCCGGCCTGTCCGCCATCGCGCCGATCACCTACTACGAGCAGGGCACCGGCGCCTGGCGCACCGCGAAGAAGTGGGTCGACCACAGCGACGTCCAGGCCACCGTGCTGCCGCTCTCCGGCCGCGCCACGCCGGGCTCCCCCGGCGCCCTCGGCGCCACTCCCTCCCAGCCGAGCGTCTCACCGGTCCTCCCGATCCCGGTCGCCGGACTCTGCTCGCGCTCGGCCAACCAGTGGACAGCCGGGTTGCCCGCACAGCTCCAGCTCCTCACCGCTGCGTGCTTCGACGACAACCGGATCAACGACGCCACCGCCACGGTGTTCGAGACGGCGCCGCTCACCAAGGAGCTCCCGATCCTGGGGCCGATCAACGCCCGCCTGTTCGTCGAGAGCACCAGCGGTGACGGGATGCTGTCGGTCTCGGTCAGCGACGTCGCCCCCGACGGCTCGGTCAGCCGGCTCACCGGCGGCTGGCAGGTGATCGGCTTCCGTGAGCTCGACCGCGGCCGCTCGCTGACACTCGACGGGGAGGTGCTCCAGCCCTTCCACCCGTTCACCCGCGCGTCATACTCCCCCGCCCGGAGCGGTGAGGTCGTGCCGGTCGACGTGGAGGTCTTCCCGACCGGCGCCAGCATCCAGCCCGGCCACAAGCTGCGGCTCTCGGTGCACGCCTTCGACGTGCCGCACCTGCTCCCGACGCTCCCACAGCTCCCGGGCGCGCTCACCCTCATGGAGATCCACGCCTCCCCCGCGCACCCCTCGGCGCTCGTGCTGCCGACGCGGACCCGCGCCCGGACACCGGACCTCGGCCCGGCCGGACCGGTCCGCACCCCACCCGCCGCGCAGCCGACAGGCACCGCCACCGTCACCCCGTCCACCAGCGCGCCCCTTCGCGCGGCGGTCCGCGTCGACGTGCGTGGGCGGCGCGCGGTGGTGCGGGTGCCCGGCGCCTCCGACGGCACGCTGCGTGTGCGGCTCGACGGTCGCCAGTACGCCGTGCGGCGATTCACCGCGCCCAGGACGGTCGTGCGGCTCCCCCGGCTCGCCCACGGCCGGCACGTGCTCACCGTCCGCTACACCGGATCGGCCATGGTGCTGCCCGCGTCGGCTCGGCGGACCTTCCGGGTCCGCTGACCCGCGAGCGCGCCGGATGCCGTCGTCAGGCTCGCCACGACGCCCTCTACGATCTGGCCCATGCGCACCCGGACCCTGGCCGCCATCGCCGTCGCCTCGCTGCCCCTCCTCGCCGCCTGCGGCGACGACGGGGACGAGGTCGCCAGGGATGCCGGGGCGGACCCCGCCCCCCAGGCTCAGGGTGTGGCGTGCGAGTACGTCGAGGACCCGATGGGCGCCGCGAAGCCCGTCGAGCCACCGTCCGACCGCGCGACGGAGACCGGCACGGTCGCGACCACCATCTCGACCAGCATCGGTGACATCCCGGTCACCCTCGACGCCGACCGGGCTCCGTGCACGGTCCACTCGTTCCTCTCCCTGGCCGAGCAGGGCTACTTCGACCAGACCGACTGCCACCGGCTCACCACTCCCACCGCGGGCATCGCGGTGCTGCAGTGCGGCGACCCCTCCGCGAGCGGCAGCGGTGGCCCGGGCTACTCCTTCGCCGACGAGCTGCACGGCGACGAGAGCTACCAGACCGGTGTCCTCGCCATGGCCAACTCCGGTCCGGACACCAACGGCTCGCAGTTCTTCCTCGTCTACGACGACTCGACCACGCTCGACAGCCAGCCCAACTACACGATCTTCGGCACCATCGATCCCGCCGGTGTGGAGTTGATCGCCGGCGCCGCCGCGCAGGGCACGGCCAGCGGCCGACCCGACGGTGCGCCGAAGGTGCCGGTGAGCATCACCGGCGTCACCACCAGCTGAGTCCTACTCCTCAGGCAGCGAGCCGGCGACGTACGACACCGGCTCGCCCAGGGTGACCGTCCGGCCCACCGGGCAGAGTCGGTCCTGGATCCGTTGCAGGGCCGAGGGCAGCATCTCGCGGGCCGCGTCGCCCGCCTCTCCCTCGGGGAAGGTCACGTCGAAGGTCACCCGCAGGCCGACGACGTGGTTGCCCTGCTCGTCGCGCACCTTGGTGCCCTGGGCCCTCGCCGCGAAGGTCTCGAAGTCGGCCCGCTTCCCGGCCAGGTAGTCCAGATCGATCGAGGCACATCCAGCGAGCGCGGCGAGGAGCAGCTCCACCGGGGTGAGGTCCGGATCGTTGCCCTCCCCCATGGCCACCGAGCCGCCGCGTGCGTTGGTCGCCACGAACCGGTGCACACCGACCTTCCGCACCTCCACGGTGGTGGGCGTCTGCGGGGTGCCGGGAGTCGCGCTCATGCGCGCCAGCCTCTCAGACGCACATCGTGCGACCCGCGAGGAGATCCCTGTCACCCACCCCGAATGCGTCCGGCGCACCGGGGTAACGGTCCCTGAATCTGACCGCGAAGCCTTCAGGAGGCGCGCCATGCTCACCCTGACCGAGAACGCCCGGATGATCGTCCGCAACATCGCCGAGCAGCCGGGCCACCCGCCGACGGCGGGGCTGCGGATCACGACCGAGCCCACCACCGAGCCGACCTTCGCGGTGACCGCCGCCGACAACGCCGAGCCCGGCGACCAGGTCATCGAGGCCGGCGGTGCTCACGTCTACCTCGACCAGCCGGCGGCCGACCTGCTCGACGACAAGGTCCTCGACGCGACGGTCGACCCGGACGGGCGCGTGGAGTTCGCGCTGGCGCTGCAGGCCTGAGCGCACGCTACGACGCCACGGCGCGTGCTGGGTCCTTGCGGGATCCAGCGCGCGCCGCCGCGTGTCCGGGGTCTCTAGAGTGACCGCGTGACCACCAGCCCCACCCAGAGCCTGAAGCTGACCGAGGCCCAGGAGCGGCGTGCGCTGCTCGACGTGTCCTCCTACGACGTCCACCTCGACCTCGCCTCCGACGAGCGGACCTTCGCCTCCCGCACGGTCCTGCGGTTCACCAGCCGCGGCGGGAACACGTTCGTCGACCTCAAGCCGGTCGAGCTGCACGAGGTGACCCTCGACGGGCACAGGCTCGACCCGGGTCTGCTGGACCGCGGACGCTTCCCCCTCCACACCGAGGCCGGCGAGCACGAGCTCGTCGTCCGGGCCACCATGCGGTTCCGCAACGACGGCGAGGGCCTGCACCGGTCCGTCGACCCCGCCGACGGCCGGCACTACGTCTACGGCATGAGCTTCATGGATGCCGCGCCCAGCGTCTTCGCCTGCTTCGACCAGCCCGACCTGAAGGCGCCCTACACCCTCCACGTGGAGGCACCGAGCGACTGGGTGGTGGTCGCGAACGCGCCGGGCCAGCCCGCCGGGCGCAACGCCGACGGCTCCCAGCGCTGGGAGTTCGAGCCGAGCCAGCCCCTGTCGACGTACTTCGTCACCGTCGTCGCCGGGCCCTACCACCTGCTGAGCGACACCCATGACGGCATCCCGCTCGGGCTCAGCGCGCGGGCCAGCCTCGCCGAGCACCTCGAGCGCGACGCCGAGGAGCTCCTGCGGATCACCAAGCAGTGCTTCGACGAGTACCACCGGCTGTTCGGGGTCCGCTACCCCTTCGGGAACTACCACCAGGCCTTCGTGCCGGAGTTCAACGCCGGCGCGATGGAGAACCCCGGTTGCGTCACCTTCCGCGACCCGCTCATCTTCACCTCCCGCGCGACCCGTGGCGCGCTGATCAACCGCGCCACCACGATCGCCCACGAGATGGCGCACCAGTGGTTCGGCAACATCGTCACGCCGCGGTGGTGGGACGACCTGTGGCTCAACGAGTCGTTCGCCGAGTACATGGGCAACCGGGTCACCGCCGACGTCACCGAGTACGCCGACGCCTGGGCCGACCTGTCCTGGGCTCGCCGCCAGTGGGGTCTGATCGCCGACCAGTCGCCCTCGACGCACCCGGTGGCCGGCAACGGTGCGGTCGACGCGACCGCGGCCCTGCAGGACTTCGACGGCATCTCCTACGCCAAGGGCTCGGCGATCCTCAAGCAGCTCAACGCCTCGCTCGGCGACGAGGTGTTCTTCGCCGGCGTGATCGACCACTTCACCCAGCACCGGTTCGGCAACGCCACCATGCACGACCTGCTCGCCAGCTGGGAGCGCGCCGGCGCCGGTGACCTCTCCGGCTTCGCCGCCAACTGGCTGCGCACCGCCGGACCGGACCGGCTCGTGCTGGACCGGGAGGCCGGCGTGCTGCACCGCACTCCCCCGGCGGAGCACCCGGCGATGCGCTCGCACACCTTCCGGGTGGCCGTGGCGCAGGGGGGTGTGTGGCGCACGGAGTCGATCACTGTGGGTGGGTCCCAGACGGCGTACCTCCCGGCCGGTGAGGCGGTCGTGCTCGACCCCTATGACGACACCTGGGCGCTGCCGATGCCGGACGCGGCCACGGTGACCGCGCTCAAGGAGCTGCTGCCCCACGTCACCGACCCGGGCGTGGTGGCGGGTGTGTGGAACAACGTGAAGAACGCCTTCCACAACGCCGCCATCGACCCTGCCGACATCATCGACCTGGCCGAGGCCGCCCTGCCGCTCGACGACGCCGAGGACAGCCCACGCCGCACCCGCGGCTGGCTGCTGGGTCCCGTCGCACGGCTGGCACCCACCGGGTCGGTCGAGCGGCTGCACCGCGCGGCACTGGCCGCGCTGGAGTCCGCCGAGCCGGGCTCGGAGCGTCAGCTCTCCGCGCTGCGGACCGCGGTGAGCAGCACCACGGATGCCGAGCGCCTGCGCGGGTGGCTCGACCGCCTCCCGCAGGGGATCTCCCTCGACAGCAGCCTGCGGTGGCGGGTCCTGGCGCGTCTGGCGGCGCTGGGTGCGACCGACCGTGCCGAGCTCCAGGCCGCCTTCGACGCCGAGCCCGCTGCCGACGCAAGGGTGTCGCTGACCAAGGCACTGGCCTCCCTGCCCGACGAGGAGGCCAAGGCCTTCGCCTGGGACGTCTTCACCGGCAAGCGCGACCTGCCCAACTACGAGGTGCTGGCCGCTGGTGAGGGCATGTGGAGCGCCGGCCAGGAGCAGCTGACCGCCCCCTACGTGGAGCGCTACTTCGCGGACCTGCCCGGCACGGTCTCCGCGCGCAGCGGCTGGGTGCTCGCCGACGCCGCCGAGGCGTTCTTCCCGGCGGCGTCGTGGAGCGAGGACACCCTGGAGCGGGCGCGGGCCCTCGCCACGGACGAGAGCGTCGACCCGAGCCTGCGTCGGCGGCTGGCCGACGCTGCCGACCTGCTTGCGCGCCGACTCGCGGTGAAGGCGGCCTACCCCCACCAGTAGGCCGCCTCCGGCTCCGACCGGCCCAGCGCGCGTCCTCCCGCTCGGTGGCGCGCCGTACGGGCCGAGGTGGTCGACGCTAGGCGGGGCAAGCCGGCACGGAATCGGGCGTTTCCCTCGCTATCAAGCCGGCGAGA
>JAPSKJ010000132.1 GCA_031177735.1 Nocardioides sp. | reverse complement strand
CCAACGACCCCGGGATCGACGTGTGCGGCGAGGCGACCGACGGCCGGGCGATGCTCGACCTGGTCGCCCGCGAGCGTCCGGCCGTGGCGCTGCTCGACGTGCGGATGCCCGGCGCCGACGGGCTGAGTGTGCTGCCGGAGCTGGTGCGGCTCACCAACGTGCTGATGCTGACCCACTCCGACGAGCCCGAGGTGATCGCCCGGGCCCTGCGGTCGGGCGCGGTTGGCTACCTGGTCCACGGCGCGTTCGACAGCGACGAGCTGATCCGCACCGTCCACGACGCCGCGGCGGGGCGGATGCGGCTCAGCCCGGTGGCGGCCGCGATCCTCGCCCAGGGCATCACCGCGACGGCACCGGAGCCCGCGGCCCCTGCACCCGCCGCGACGCCCGCGGACACGTGGGCGCGGCTCAGCGCCCGGCACCACCTCAGCCCGCGCGAGGTGGAGGTCTGCCGCGAGCTGGTGACCGGAGCCTCCAACAACGAGATCGCCCGGGCGCTGTTCATCGAGCCGAAGACGGTGAAGAACCACCTCAACAGCATCTTCGCCAAGCTCGGCGTCTCCTCCCGCAGCCACGCGATCGCGCTGCTGCTGGGCACCGCCGGCGACCACTGAGCGGGCCCTCGGGCCCGACCGGCTGGGCCCGTGGGCCCACCTCCGCAGCGGCTGGGATTGGGCCTGCGGCAGGGTCCGCGGGCCCTGCTCCCGGGCCCGCCCTGCGGCCGAGGATGAAGACACCAGCACGGAGGCCCGGCCCCCGGACACCACCGAACCAAGGAGCTCACGATGTCGCACTACCTCGCCGCTCAGATCACCGCCATGCTGACCGTCTTCGCCAACAAGGAGCGCGGCGAGCACGGCCAGACCACCGCCGAGTACGTCGGCATCATGGTCGTCATCGTCGCCATCATCGGCACGATCCTCGCCCTCAAGACCAACGTCCTCACCGGCGCGCAGAGCGTCGTCGACAAGGTCTTCACCACCCTCACCGACAAGATCGCCTGACGCGTCCCGGACGACTCCAGAAGACAGGCGGACAGCGTGCACGCGGAGCGTCGCAGGCGCGGCGAGGAGGGCCAGGCGATGCCGGCTCTCCTCGGTGCCGTCTTCGGCGCGTTCGCGATCATGCTGGGGCTGTTCAGCCTGGCCCGCGGTGAGGAGCAGTCCGCGCGGTCCGACACCGCCGCCGACGCCGCCGCCCTGGCCGCTGCCAAGCAGTGGCACTCCGAGGCGCTGATGGCACTCACCGCGACCGCCGGCACCTCGGCGATCGCGGCCACGGTCACCGCGATGAGCGCCTTCCAGCCCGCGGCCGGTCTGCCGCAGGCGATGCAGTTCGCCGGGGCCAACGGCGCCCGGGTGATCGGCTACTCCTGGCCCACCGACCTCTCCCCCACCACCTGGACGGTGGAGGTCGAGGTCGAGCAGAACGACGAGGTCTCGACCGGCGACACCGCGCACCGCATGCGGTCGACGTCGCGGGCGAAGGTCGAGGCCATCGGCGCGCTGTGCAACGCCGGCGGGGTGCTCGGGCTCACCCTCAACACGGGCAGCTGCGCCGACCCGGCGACCCTGGCGATCGTCTGCACGCCAACCATCGGCGGCACGCCGAACCCCCGCTACGTGGACTGCCCCCAGGCGCCCTTCATCCAGGCGGAGTTCGACACCGCGCGCACCTTCGTCGACTAAGGACGCAGCATGACCACTCCCCGCGCCGCCTCGGCGCTCGCGACCCGGCTGGTCGCGGTGGTGCGCCGCCGTGACCAGGCCGGCCAGACCACCATCGAGTTCGTCGGCGGCCTGATCGTCGTGTGCGCGATCGTGGGGGCCCTCGTCGTCGGGCTCGTGCCGGAGGTCAGGCAGCACGTGCGCACCCTCGGCGACAAGGCGCTGACCGCCATGCGCGAGGGGCCGGGCTGAGATGAGTGAGTCCACTCCCGCGCACGCGGCCTCCCCGCCACCGCGCGACCAGCGCGGCGCCACCACCGCGGAGTACGCCGGCATCGCAGTCGTCATCGTCGCGATCATCGGCGTCGTACTCGGCCTCACGACACCCGTCCTGGCCGGCGCCAGCGATGTGACCGGCAAGGTCTACTGCCGGCTGGCCACCCTGCTCGGCGGCATCTCCGGCTGCGCCCCGGAGCACGTCCCCGGGCACATCCCGACCAAGTGCACCGTCAAGAAGGGCGGCAGCACCTACGGCGGCAGCATCACCGTGATCGCCACCGTCGAGGGCGAGTCGGGCTACGAGCTCTCCCAGGTCCGCACGCTCAACCCCGACGGCACCGTGTCCACCAGGTACGTCGTGAAGACCAAGGGCAAGGTCGGCGCCAACTACACGCTCAAGGGCGGTGGCGGCGTCGAGGTCGACACCGGCTCGGAGAGCAAGGACGCCAAGGCAGGGCTGTCGATCAACATCGGAGCCGACGGCGCCTGGGGCAGTCAGTACACCTTCGACAACCTCGACGACGCGAACGCCTTCATCGGCGCCTACGGCGACAACTTCGGGGAGTTCGGCAGCGAGCCGGAGGGGGCACCCCAGGCCGACCTGACCTACTTCGACCTGAGCGGACAGGTGAAGGGATCCGGCGAGGCCGGACCACTCAGCGGCAACGCGTCCGGCGCGGTCACCCTCGGTGCCGAGCAGCACAGCAACGGCAACACCAAGGTCAAGGTCGCCCTGACCGCCAAGGCGGCCGCCGACCTCGGCATCCCGATCCCCGACACGGTGCTCGCGATGAACGCCAACGGCGACGCCTCGCTCGCGGTGACCGCCGACATCACCTTCGACGAGTCCGGGCAGGTGGTCTCCATCGGAGGCACCATCGTCGGCACCGTCAACGGCAAGGTCGACGCCGGCGTCAACGAGCAGCTGGTCAAGGGCACCGAGATCGGCGAGAACACCACCATCAAGGGGCTCAACCTCCCCCCGCTCGCCGAGGGCCTGGAGGGCGGCTACCAGTTCGAGCTGGGCTTCACCACCAACTTCCAGCGGCCCGACGGCACCACCGACCACTCCGCACTCTCCGCGCTCTCCGAGGGACTGGCCAACTTCCTCACCTCCGGTGAGGGCCTCACCCCGGAGCAGCAGCAGGCGATCGCCACCCAGCTCAACGAGCACTCCCAGATCACCTTCAACCACTACACGGTGGACAAGGAGGAGACGAAGTATGGTGGCAAGGTCTCGGTCCTCTGGGTGAACATCGGCGGCGAGGTGCACAAGGTCACGGTGGACAACGACCTGATCGGGTCCTACTTCTACGACCCCGTCCTCGGCACCTGGCAGGAGAACACCGTATGCAACGGATGAGGCCACGGATTCGCTCCGCTGCGGCCGCGGCCGCCCTGGCCGCCTTCCTGATCACCTCTCTGGCCGCATGCGGCGACAGCACCGAGGAGGGTGCCGTGGGATCGGCGATCGACGCGCCGTTCGAGCTCCGGAAGACCGAGGGCGGCCAGCAGGTCGTCGGCCACGGCATCTCCCTGGTCGTGCCGGAGGGGTGGGTCGCCTCGGGTGAGGAGAGCCTGGACCCGCAGGGACGCACCTATGAGTGGGCGGTGGAGGCGCCTGAGGGCGCACAGTTCCCGCCGTTCGTGAACATGAGCATGGGTGTCCCGGGCGAGACCAGCACCGGCTTCGAAGCCGCTCCGGACGCACTGAAGACCCTCGAGGGCGTCAGCCCCGACTTCGAGGTCATCGACGAGGGCGAGGTCGACGTGCCCGGTGTCGACCGGGCCTACCAGATGCGCTTCGAGAGGTCGGCGAGCTTCCAGGGCTCCGAGGTCATGGTCGAGCAGGTCCAGGTCTTCCTCGACATGCCCGACGGCGTGCTGTCGACCGTCCGGTTCCAGGCCCCCGCCGGTGACTTCGACGACTCCGGGCTGCCCGAGGTGCTCGACAGCCTCGCCGTCGCCGTCGAGTCGTCGTGAGCAGCACGACCACCACCGCCCTGGTGCGGGCCGTCATCACCTCCGCCCTGCTCTGGCTGGTCGGCGCCCTGGTCGTCCACGGCGCCTTCCTCACCGCTGGGACCTCCCCGTCGGTGCAGCTCGCCGACGGCACCCACCGGGGTCATGCCGTGTGGATCGGCGCGCAGTGCCTGGTCGCCGCCGGTGCTCTCGCGGCGGCGGCGGTGCTGGCCTTCTCGACCGTCGACTTCTCCGACCCCCGCGCGGGCCGGCTGCGCACGCTGACCGCCGCGCTCGCCCTGCTGCTCCTGGTGCTCGCCATCGTCTGGACCGCGCACCAGCTGCAGGCACTCCCGGTGACGCTGGGCATCGGCCTGTCCGGGTCGGCGGTGATCGGCACGCTGGCCGGCCTGGGGCTGGTCTGGTGGCGCGCCGACCCGGAGCGCCGCGCCATCCCCGACCACCGACCCAGCACCGCCCCCGTCACCGGCGGACGAGCCTGGGGCAGCCGTGGCCGCTGAGCGCGCGGTGCGAGCGGTGGCCGCGGGCGTGGCGGCGCCCCTCCTCGCCCTCCTGGCCGCCCTGGGCGCCCTGGGCCTCCCAGTCCCACCGGCCGCAGCCGAGGAGGCCCCACCACTGCAGGTCCTGTTCGTCCTCGACGTGTCCGGGTCGATGGGGCGCACCATCGACGGCTCGTCGCAGACGCTCCTCCAGGGCGCCACGGCCGCGCTGGCCCAGGTGAGCCGCACCCTTCCGCCGGAGGTCGCCCTGGGGCTGCGCGTCTACGGCGCGACGTACGGCGGCGAGGACCGTGACACCTCCTGCGCCGACACCCAGCTGGTCGTGCCGCCAGCCGCGGGCTCGGCCAAGGCCGTCGTGGAGGCGGCCACCGGGCTGGCGCCGCTCGGGGAGACCCCGATCGGGCGGTCGCTGCTCGCCGCGGCGGGCGACTTCGCCGGCGAGCGGACCAGCGGTCAGCGCGTGGTGGTCCTCATCAGCGACGGCGAGGACACCTGTCATCCCCCCGACCCCCGGCCCTGCCGGGCCGCCCGCACCGTGGAGCGCCGCGACCCCGTTGTCCGGGTCGAGACCGTCGGGCTGGCCCTGTCCGGGCAGAAGCAGGCCGTCGACGCTCTGCGCTGCGTGGCCGAGACCACCGGCGGGCAGTACTACGCGGCGGACAACGCCCAGGGCCTCGCCGCCGCGCTCGCCCAGATCGCCGAGAGCACCATCGAGCGGCTCGGGCCCGGGAAGCCGGTCACGGGGGCGCTGCGCCCCGAGGACGCGCCGGTCGTCACCGAGGGTGCCTACCGCATCAAGCTGCGCCCGGGCACGATGCGGTGGTTCCGGTTCGAGGCCGCCGAGGGCGACCTGCCGGAGGTGCTCGCCACCGTGCAGGGGGTGAGCGGGCTGCGGGTCCCCTACTACGGCCGGTCCTGCGAGACCTGGCACGTGCAGCTGTTCAACCCCTACGGCGAGGGCGGCACCTATCCGCCGTACGCCAACACCAACATCTTCGACGGCACCGGCTTCGCCGGAGCCGGTGGACGCGGCGCCAAGCCCATCTCGGCCACCGCCGACGGGATCGACTTCCCCGGCCAGTGGACCTTCTCGCTCGCCCTCGCCCCCACCGACGACCCGATCCTGCGCGAGCTGCCCAGGTGCGCTGACTACTTCCCCCGCGACACCCCGTTCGACGTGCGGTTCACGCTGACCCTGGACGCGGACGCCCAGCCGGACCTGCCCGACAACACGATCGGTGGCGACGGCGGTGACACCCCCGCCGCGAGCCCGTCGAGCGACCCCCTGGTCTCGCCCTCGCCGACCCTCATCGAGCCGCCCGCGGGTGCGGGGTCGACCGCAACGACCGGCGCGGCCGACGACGCCGGCGGGTTCATCTCCCCCGACCTGCCCGCCGCGGCAGCCGACGAGCCCGAGCCGGGCGTCGACTGGGCCGGCACCGCGGTCGCCGTACTCGTGGCGGCCCTGGTCGGCCTCCTGGTGCTGCTGTTCGTCCGCTGGCGCCGCAACCGCTTCCCCTGACCCCACCCCGCGAGAGGTCACTTCTGGCCCCTCGAGGCGTCACTTCCGGCCCCGCGAGACGTCACTTCTGGCCCCGCGAGGCGTCACTTCTGGCCCCGCGAGAGGTCAGTTCTGGCCCCGCGAGGCGTCAGCTGCCGCCCTGCCGGGCGGAGCGACGGCGCAGGAGGACGAACCCGCCGAGTGCCGCCAGCAGCGCGGCGCCACCCACAGCAGCGATCATGGTGCCGGAGCCGCTGCTCTCGCCGTCGCTCTCGGCGGCGGCCACGCCCGTGGCCCGCTCGGGCTCGGCGGGCTCGCTGTCGTCAGCGGTCGGCTCGGTGGTCTCCGCCGAGGGC
>JAPSKJ010000131.1 GCA_031177735.1 Nocardioides sp. | reverse complement strand
TGGCGCTGCTCCGCTACGCCGTCGACATCGACCGCGGGGCGGCGGGCGAGCCGGAGAGCATCGTGCTCGGCGACCGGGTGCTCCAAGGCCTCGGGGTGCTCTGGCTGGTCCTCTTCGCGGTCAGCACGATCGGCCGATAGCCGTGCTGGCTGCGCTTCCGATCGTCGCAGCTCAGCTCGCGATACTCGCGCTCATCGGCTGGGCCGCACTGGCTCCGTTGCCCCAGCGGCAGCGTGAGCTGCTGCTCCCCGCAGCGCCGGTCCTCGGCGCAGCGCTCTGCGCCGTCGTGCTCTCCTCCACCGCCTACCTCATGTCGGCGCGGGCCGGCCTGCTGGTCGTCGTCGCCCTCTCAGCCGTGCTGCTCGCTGCGGGAACGGCCATGGGGCGGCGGCCATGGCGGACGCCCGCCCGCTCGCTCTGGATCGCCGGCGCCGTGCTCGCGCTGTCCTGCATCGGGGCGTCGGTCGCGCTTCTTCCCGCCGAGCTCTCCGGCGGTCGACCGGCCGCTCCGGGGTTCGGCAGCCACGACATCTACTTCTACACGGCGGAGAGCACCTGGCTCCGCGATCACTCGATCACCGAGGGGCCCGACGCCGGCGCCGCGCCCGGCGAGGGAGCGCCGCCCGCCTACGGTCCGCTTCGAGCCGCCCTCGACGCCCCGCTGCGGATCGGGCAGCCGATGGTGCACGCCGCGCTCGACGGCGCTCTCGACACCCTGGCGGTCGAGACGATCACGCCACTGATCTCGTTGTGGGTGCTCCTCGTCGGCCAGGCCGCGTTCGTCGCCGCACGCCTGGTCACCGGATCGGTGAGGATCTCGCTGGTCGCCTGTGTGGCCGTGAACTCCTCCGCCATCCTGCTCAGCCAGGCGCTCGGTCAGAACGTCGATGGTGTGCTCGGCACCGCACTGGCCCTCCTGACGATCGGCACCGCGCTCGCCGCGATGGCGCGACGCCTCTCGCCATGGCCTGCGGCGTTGGCCCTCGCGGGGCTCGCCGGGGTCTACACCGAGTACGGCCTGTTCGTCGGACCCACCGTCCTGGGAGCCCTCGCGCTCGCGCACTGGCGCGATTGGCGCAGCCGCCTGACGGCGCTCGCCGCCACGGGGGCCCTCGCCATCGCGATCGCGCCGATGATCTGGTGGCGTGCCCTGGGTGCGCTCCGACTGGACCGTGCGAGCGGGGGCGCGGACTGGGCCTCGCCCTTCTTCAGCGACGGGGCTCTCGCGGCCCTCGCCCGCTTCGTGGGCACCGCCTCCTGGCGGGACCAACCCGGACTGGGGTGGTACGTGTGGCTGGTCGCCGTCGCTCTGGGCGCCGGCGCGGTCCTCGCCGTCCTGCTGGGCCCGTACCGCGGCGCCTGGGCGGGCGCACTGCTCGTCATAGCGCCGTACATCGCCGTCCAGACGGCCGACCGGGTCGGATACCTGCAGATGCGCTCGATCCAACTCGCGGGGCCGATCGTGCTGTTCATCGCCGTCCTCGGCATCGGCGCTGCGGTGTCACGCTGGCGATCCGCGGGCCAGGGCCGACACCGACGGTGGATCGTCGAAGCCGTCACGATCCCGGCTCTGATCGCCTTCGCCGCGGTGAACCTGCACAGCGCGGCAGCCACCATCGAGCCGGGCTTCCCGCGACACCGCTCCTTCGATGACGACTACCTGGAAGCGGCTCGGTGGGTGGCCGAGCACGGCGGTCACGAGGGGCGAGACGTCACGGTGCTCAGTGGCGAGGTGATCAGTCAGACGTGGCTGGCCTACGCGCTGCGCGACCTCGACCTGGTCGCCTACGCCGCCCTGCGCACGGATTACCTGAACAAGACGGCGTACGCGGACGGATTGGACGACCGGTACCTGCTGATCGCCCCCGGGGCCTTGTGGGACGGCGAGGACGGCGCGGTCGTGGAGTCGAACGAGAAGTTCACCCTGGTGGACCGCGAGGGTCACGACCTGGTCGCAGCCGTGCCGTTCGACCAGCAGCGCTGGCCGCAGATCGTGGACGCCTCAGGCGAGACCGTCGCACCGGACCTCGCCCGGGTGCTCGTCGTGACCGGCACAGAGGGCCCCCGCCGGGTCAATCTCCGACTCGTCATCGATCGCGCCGCTGCCGGTCGGATCGGTGTCACCGGTGACATCGCCACACCGGTGCGTGCCCGCGTGAGCGACCCGGAGCTGCACCGGTTCACCGACGTCACCGTCCACCTCGCCGGCGCTGGCAGCGCCGGCCTCACCCTCGACCTCTGGGCCGACGGCCTCCCCTCAACCGAAACCATCACCCTTGCTGGAGTCACCCTTGCCCACTCCCACTGACTACGACCTGGTGGTCGGCCTCAACTACTACGCGCCCTACGTCTCAGGAGTGACCGAGTTCGCGCGCATCACCGCCGAGGGCCTCGCCGCCCGGGGGTGGCGCGTCCTGGTCGTCGCCGGGCACCACGACACGACCACGCCGGCCCGGGAGACGATCAACGGCGTCGACGTGATCCGCACCAAGGTGGCGGTGAGCATCGGGAAGGGCATCGTCAGTCCGGGCTTCGTGCCGACGTTGGCACGCTACGGGCGCCGCGCTCGCCTGGTTCACCTCCACGCACCCATGCTGGAGGCCGGCCTGGTCGCGACTGCTCTCGGCAGCCGGGTCCCCCTGTTCGTGACCTACCACTGCGACGTCACGCTCCCGGCAGGTGCCTTCAACACCTTCCAGACGCGCGCGCTGGACCGCTCCCACCGCGTCGCGCTCCGCCGGGCGCGGGCTGTGGGTGTCACGAGCGAGGACTACGCCCGCGCCAGCCGTCTCTACCGGTGGATGGCCGGCCGGACGCACGAGCTCCCGCCGCCGTGCCTGGACCGCGGCCCCGGCGAGCCGACGTTCCGCGACGGGGCCGGTCTGCACGTCGGGTTCCTCGGCCGGATCGTCGAGGAGAAGGGTCTGGAGTACCTGGTCGAGGGCTTCCGGGCGCTGCCGCAGGATGCACGTCTCCTCATCGGCGGCGACTTCTCCAAGGTGGCCGGCGGCAGCGTGGTCGACCGCGTGGTGGCCGCCATCGACGGCGACCCGCGGATCCGGCTGCTCGGGTTCCTGCCCGACGACGCACTGCCGGACTTCTACGCCTCACTCGACGTCTTCGCCCTCACCTCGATCAACAGCCTGGAGGCCTTCGGCATCGTCCAGGCGGAGGCGATGATGCGCGGCGTGCCGGCCGTCGCCTCCGACCTGCCCGGCGTCCGCACCCTCGTCCAGCAGACCGGGTTCGGCCGCGTGGTCCCGCCCCGCGATCCGGCGGCGATCACCGACGCGCTGCGTGAGCTGGCGACGGCGGAACTCGACCGCCGAGACGGCGCGAAGGCAGCACGGGACCGCTACGCCGCGACGAACGTCGTGGCGCAGCACGAAGACCTCTTCGCCCGGATCGCCCTCTAGTTGACGGCCCGCTCGCGACGGGAGACCCGGGCGCGCTCGGCAGCCTCGACGGGATCACCGAGCTCGTAGACCCACACGCCGTCGGTCAGCCGCCCCTGCCCGGGGAAGATCCGCTCGATCGTCTGCTGCCACTGCGGTGAGGCGGCGTCGACGAGGACCGTGTCGACGTCGACCTGGGCGAGGTAGTCGGGGAGCGACTTGCGCCACGGGTAGGCCGGATCCTGGGTGAACAGCGCGAGACCGGTGGGGTCCTGAAGAGCGGGCGGTGCCGCCGCGCCACCGCCGTTGCCCGTTGGCATGGCGAAGTCGAACCCCGTCTCCTCCAGCCAGCGCATGCCCGGCCCCCACTGCCCCGGCGGCAGCACCAGCACGTTCTCCCCCGCGTCGACGTCCTCCTCCAGGCCGCCGTCGGCGACGTAGGCCGGCACGCTCGTGTCGACGGGCATGCCGAGGTGCGACAGATCGGGCATGGCGAGGAGGAACCCGGCCGCCGCACCAGCGCCGACGAACCAGCGCCGCACCCGGCGCGACGCCCACAGCCCGGCGACGATCAGCGTCACCGCCATGAAGACGAACGCGGAGAAGCGCACCGGCAGCGCGTGGTCGAGAGGCGGGGTGTGCTCGACGAGCCGCCACGGCATCGGCAGCGTGCGCTTGCCGGCGATGTTGAGGTAAGGGCCGAAGCTGAGCACGAGCGCGACCACCGCGAACACCAGCAGGGCACGGAAGCGGCGGTCCGACCACAGGGTGATCGAGGCCAGGACGAGCAGGAGCAACGTCGCCGGAACGTACGCCGTGTTCTCGGCCGAGTTGCCGAGCCAGGTGAGCCGCACGGCGTTGAAGAAGCTGTCGCCGATGAGGTTGACGTCGCTCGGCGCGACGATGTTGGTCAGGTCGGTCGAGTACATCCACGCAGGGTTGGCCGGCTGCTCCGGCACCCCGCCGCTGAACGCGGCCCAGATGACCGGTGAGCCGAGCAGGCAGCCCACGATCACGCCGCCGATGAGCCACGCAGTTGCCCGAGCCAGCCGTCGGCGTACCTCACCTGTGGCCACCACCGACGCGATGACGACACCGATCAGCGCGAACACGGCCTGCGTGGCGAACAGCTCGGTGGACGCGCCGAGGGTGAAGGCGACGGTCAGGGCGACCCCGGCGAGCAACCACCTCGCGGAGAGTCGCCCGCGCACGTGGCGGACCATGAGGAAGGCCAGGAACGGCAGGCCGAAGACCCACATCATGTTCAGGTGCCCGAGAGCATGGCCGCCCTGATACGGGCTGACCACCATCAACGCCCCGGCGATCGCCGCGCCCGTGGTCGAGCCGAACAGCTCGCGGGCCAGCAGGAAGACGGCGAGCGCCCCGAGGAAGATGGCGAGGAGGAAAGCGGTGTTGTAGCCGGCGGTCGCACCGAAGATCAAGGTCACCGGCGCCACGAGGAGGGACACCGCGGGCACCGAGATCGCGTTCGCGAGATCCATGCCGTCGGGCGCGTACAGCACCGGCGTGAAGAACGGGTTGTCGCCCTGCAGCAGCGCGTGGACGTTCCACCCGAGGTAGAACTCGAAGGAGTTGGAGTCACCCGGGTTCGACAACCTGAGGTGACCGAAGCCGGGGAGTGCCGGCCGCGCCCACACCGCCACGGTCGCGATCGCCAGGAGCGCGACCACCCACAGGTCCCGCTGCCAGCTCGTGATGCGGGCCAGTCGGGAGCCGACGTCACGCTTGCGATCGGCCGGATGAGCATGCTCCGCCCCGGCTGCCATCGACTCCTGAACCGGCTGCGCGGTGCTCGCCTCGACCACTGCTCCTCCGATCTTGTCCGCGCGGGAGCGGACGACGCCCAAGGTTAGGTGAGGAGTCGGTCGGCCGACGACTCGACTCGCTGGCTCCAGCAGCGGTGGGCGGGCGCGGCCGGGGCGGTCTCGTCTAGGCCCAGCGCAGGACGAAGAACGAGGATTCTCCGGTCCCTGGGCGCAGGAACATCCGTCCGGTGAGGAACTGGGCGGCCATCGGAAGGCCGTAGCGCAGGCCGTCGAGCGGCACCGGCATCCGGGAGTAGGGGAAGTTCCACAGTCCGTCCGAGCCCTCGCGCTCGACCCGCAGACCGTTGGCCTCGAAGAACGCCCGCCACTGCGCGTGGCTCTTCATGTTGATGTGGGTCGGGTCGCTCAGCGCGTGCCACGCCTGTCCGTGCAGCCGGGACGCCCGTCCGGCCGGGTCGGGCATGACGACGAAGGCCCGCATCTCGGGTTCGGTGGCCCGGCGGAGCTGTTGGAGGAGCTCCACGATGGCCGAATCGGGGATGTGCTCGAAGACGTGGATCGCCGTCCAGGCGTCGTACTTGCCGGAGGGGAGGTCCTCGGGCGCCTCCCACACCTGGCTGGTCGGCGAGACCCGCCGGGCGACGGCGGCGGAGTAGGGCGAGATCTCGTAGCCGTCCGCCGGGAACCGCGCCGCGAGGCGGGCGAGGAGGTGCCCGGTGCCGCAGCCGACATCGAGCACGGAGCTCGGCTTCAGGTACCTCGCCACCAGACGCGTGTAGAGACGCAGCGCCGGACGGTCACCCTGCTGGCCGTTGGCGTCGTAGTACGCCTCGTCGTAGTGGTCTCCGTGCGCAGGGTCGCCCGAGGCAGCTGCATCCATGCGCGCAAGTTACCGCATCGTCCCACCCGCCGCGCCCGCCCGAAGACTCCCGGTCAACGGAAGCCTCAGGGCTTTCCCTGATGCGCCCAAGGCAAATACATGCTGGGCTGGTGCCATGCACATCGCCCTCGCCGGCAAGCTGACCGGCCGCGTCACCAAGTGGATCGTGCTCGTGGTCTGGGTGGGGATCGCCGTCTTCGGCGCCACGTTCGGCAGCAAGCTGGCCGAGGTCCAG
>JAPSKJ010000130.1 GCA_031177735.1 Nocardioides sp. | reverse complement strand
CTTCGACTTCCCCGGCACCGACGCGAGCGTGCGCGAGCGGCTGGAGGCCGAGCTCGCGCAGGTCGGCCCCGCGGCCCTCCACGCCCGGCTGGCCGAGCTGGACCCCTCCGCCGCCAGCCGGATCGAGGTCGAGAACGGCCGCCGCACGGTCCGCGCCCTGGAGGTCATCGAGCTGACCGGGCAGCCGTTCAGCGCCCGCCTGCCGGTCCCGGAGTACGTCGACGGCCGCTCCATCCAGATCGGCGTCGACATCGACCGGGAGACCCTCGACGAGCGGATCGCCCAGCGGGTGGCGCAGATGTTCACCGACGGGTTCGTCGAGGAGGTCGCCCGCCTCGTCGGCGCCGGGCTGCTCGAGAGCCGCACAGCCGCCACGGCGATCGGCTACCGGGAGGTGGCGCAGCACCTGGCCGGCGTACTCACCGTGGAGGAGGCGAAGGCCACGACGATCGTCAAGACCAGGCGCTTCGCCCGGCGCCAGGACGCGTGGTTCCGCAAGGACCCCCGGGTGGTGTGGGTGCGCTGGGACGATCCGGAGCGGGTGGAGCGCGCGCTGGAGGCCATCGCGCACGTGTGAGGGCAGCCGGCTGTCGGTGGTCGGGTGCAGGATCGAGCCATGGCTCGCACGATCTACTACACCGCCACCACGCTCGACGGCTTCCTCGCTGATGAGGAGGACTCCCTCGCCTGGCTGTTCAAGCAGCCGATCGACGACGACGGCCCGCACAACTACAACGACTTCATCAAGGACGTGGGCGCGCTGGTGATGGGCGCGACCACCTATCAGTGGCTCCTCGACCACAGCAACAGCACCGGTGAGGCCTGGGGCTACACCATGCCGACCTGGGTGATGACCCACCGCACCTTCGAGGTGCCCGAGGGCGCCGACGTCCGGTTCGCCGCCGACGACGTCGTCCGGGTGCACGCCGAGCTCACCGAGGCCGCCGCCGGCAAGGACGTCTGGGTCGTCGGAGGCGGCGACCTGGCCGGGCAGTTCGCCGAGGCCGGGCTGCTCGACGAGATGGTCGTCGCGATCGCTCCGGTCACCCTCGGGGCGGGTCGGCCGCTGCTGCCGCGGCGGCTCGACCTCGAGCTTCTCGAGACCGACCGCAACCGCGCCTTCATCACCGCGCGCTACCGGGTGGTCGGGCCGCTGCGCTGAGCCCGGCTCAGGGCGAGTGACGCTGATCCGGCCCGATCCGGTGTGATCGACGGCACGGCGGGGCACTGGCTGGCATGCGTGTCCGTACCTCCGCCGCCGTTGCGGCCTCCATCACCCTGCTCGCGCCCCTCGCGAGCCTGCCGTTCGGCGCGGCCTCCGCCGCGCCGGCCTCCCCGTCCGTGACCAGCACTGCACCGTCGGCCGCCCTGGCCGCCCGCGGCCCCGGCAAGCGGGCGACCGCCGTCGGCAAGCACGGCGCGGTCAGCAGCGTCGACCCCTACGCCACCCGGATCGGTCTGCGCGTGCTGCGCCGCGGCGGCAACGCCGTCGACGCGGCCGTCGCCACAGCGGCCGCGCTGGGCGTCACCGAGCCCTACAGCGCCGGGGTCGGCGGGGGCGGCTACTTCGTCTACTACGACGCGAAGAGCAAGTTGGTGCGGACGATCGACGGCCGGGAGACCGCGCCGCGCGGCATCACCCCCAACGCGTTCATCGACCCGGCGACCGGCCAGCCCTACCGGTTCAGCCCGGAGCGGGTCACCAGCGGGGTCAGCGTCGGGGTCCCCGGCACGCCCGCCACGTGGGACAAGGCGCTGCGCAAGTGGGGCACCCGCGACCTCGACGAGGTGCTGCAGCCGAGTGCGCGGCTGGCCCGCAAGGGCTTCGTGGTCGACCAGACCTTCCACCAGCAGACGGCCGACAACGCCGCGCGGTTCGCCGCGATCCGGCCCACCAGCAAGCTGTTCCTCAAGGGGGGCCAGCCCCCGGCCGTCGGCAGCGTCTTCAAGAACCCCGGGCTGTCCCGCACCTACGAGCTGCTGGCCCGGCGCGGCGTCAAGGCGTTCTACACCGGAAAGCTGGCCCGGCAGATGGTGCAGACGGTCCGCACGCCTCCCAAGGCGCCGTCGAGCACCCTGCCGGTGCCCCCGGGCAGCATGACGCGGCAGGACCTCAAGGCCTACCGCGCGCTGGTGCGCAAGCCCACCCAGACGACCTACCGCGGCCACACCGTCTACGGCATGGCACCGAGCTCATCGGGTGGCACCACCGTCGGTGAGGCGCTCAACATCCTGGAGACCTTCAACCTCAGCGCGATGGACGACGCCACCGTGCGTCACCACCTGATCGAGGCGATGGCGCTGGCCTTCGCCGACCGCAACGCCTACGTGGGCGACCCGGCGTTCACGGCCGTGCCCGTGCCGACGCTGCTCGATGACACCTTCGCCCGCGAGCGCGCGTGTGCGATCGGCGCGACGGCGATCACCAAGCCGACCACGGCCGGACAGCTCTCCGGCTACGACGGCCAGTGCGCCACCCCGGTCCCGGCCGGGCGCGAGGGCGTCGACGGGGCCACCGAGAACGTCGAGACGACCAACCTCACCGTCGCCGACCGCTGGGGCAACGTGGTCGAGTACACCCTCACCATCGAGCAGACCGGTGGCTCGGGCATCGTGGTGCCGAAGCGGGGCTTCTTGCTCAACAACGAGCTCACCGACTTCTCGGCCGTCTACAACGAGAGCGACCCCAACCGGATCCAGCCCGGCAAGCGCCCGCGCAGCTCGATGTCGCCGACGATCGTGCTGAAGGGCGACAAGCCGTTCCTCGCGCTCGGCTCGCCCGGTGGAGCCACGATCATCACCACGGTGCTGCAGATCCTCGTCGACCGGATCGACCGCGGCGTGCCGATCGACCGGGCCGTGGCCGCGCCCCGGGCGACCAACACCAACACCGCCGTCACGAGCGCGGAGCAGGCCTTCCTCGACCTGTACGGCGCCGCCCTCACCGCCCGCGGCCACCAGCTGCAGGCGGTCGGGGCTCCCGGCACCAGCGCCTCGGAGATCGGCGCCGCCACCGCGATCGAGTTCGGCCCCGGCAAGCGGATGACCGCCGTCGCCGAGCCGACCCGGCGTGGCGGGGGAGCCGCGGCGGTGGTCAAGCGCTGACGCCGGGGCGCATGCCCAGCAAGGTAGGTCGATGAACGGTCACTTCCCGTGCGGAGCTCCGCACGGGAAGTGGCCGTTCGGCTGCATACCTTGATGAACATCCCGCCGGCCGCGGCCGATATCCCCACGCGGGCGGTCGGGCCGGCGGCGTACGCTCGAGGCGTGAGCTGGACCGAGATCGCCGACGTCGCCGCACTGGTGGGTCTGCTGGGTGAGCCCAGCGAGCGGGTCGCCACCAAGGGCCGGCCGGCGCTGCTGCCGGTGGACCGCGCGTGGCTGGCGGCGTCGCCGTTCTGCGTGATGGCGACGGCCGACGCCGAGGGCCGCTGCGACGCCTCGCCCAAGGGCGACCCCGCCGGGCAGCTCGTCCACGTCATCGACGACCGCACCATCGCGCTGGCCGAGCGCCCGGGCAACCGCCGCGCCGACGGTTACCGCAACATCTTGCAGAACCCCCACGTCGGGCTGAACTTCGTCATCCCGGGCCGCGGCGACACCCTGCGGATCAACGGCAGGGCGCGGCTGGTCAGCGACGCGCCGTTCTTCGAGGAGATGGTCGTCAAGGGCCATCGCCCGCTGCTGGCCGTGGTGGTCGAGATCGAGGACATCTACTTCCACTGCGCGAAGGCGTTCCTGCGCTCCCAGCTGTGGGACCCGAGCACGTGGGACCCGGAGGCGACGGTGCCGCGCCGCGCACTGATCGCCAAGGAGGTCGAGCTCACCGAGGGGATGACCCTCGACCAGCTCGATGACTACTACTGCACGGACAACTACTCCCGGGGGCTCTACGCCCGATGACCGGCTACCCCTTCGCCAAGGGCCACGGCACCGAGAACGACTTCGTCGTGCTGCCCGACCACGACGGCTCGATCCACGGCGACCTCACCGCCGAGCGGGTCCGCGCGCTGTGCGACCGCCGCGCGGGCATCGGCGGTGACGGTGTCCTGCGCGTCATCCGCACCGAGGCGTACGCCGCCGAGTGGGCCGACCGGGCCGAGTGGTTCATGGACTACCGCAACTCCGACGGGTCGGTGGCGGAGATGTGCGGCAACGGCGTACGCGTCTTCGTGCGCTACCTGGTCGACCAGGGCCTGGTGGACCCCGCGGGGGAGATCCCGATCGCCACCCGGGCCGGCATCAAGGTGGTCACCGTGGAGGGCGACCTGCTCACCGCCGACATGGGTGTGCCCGCGCTGCTCGGGGTCACCGAGGTCGGCGTCGGCGAGCACAGCTGGAAGGCCCGCCACGTGGACATGGGCAACCCCCACGCGGTGGCGTTCGTCGACTCCCTCGACGCCCACGGGCCGGTCGGGCCGCTGCTCGACGCGCCCCACCACGATCCGGCGGAGTATCCCGAGGGCGTCAACGTCGAGTTCGTGGTGCGTCGCGGGGAGCGGCACGTGGCCTTCCGGGTGCACGAGCGCGGCTCCGGGGAGACCCGCTCCTGCGGCACCGGTGCGTGCGCGGTGATGGTGGCGGCCGCCGACGCCGACGGGCTCGGGCCGGGCAGCGCCTACACCGTCGACGTGCCGGGCGGCACCCTCACCGTGACGTGGACCCCCGAGGACCGGGTGCTGCTGACCGGTCCCGCGCTGATCGTCGCGGAGGGCACCACCGCCCTGTAGCCCCGGACTTGGGACGGTCCCGCTGTTTCGTCCCGGGTGCGAGCAGATGCGACCATGAGCCGAATGCTTCCTCGGTGTCGCGGGCGAAGCAGCCTCACAGCGACGCTCCGGGGGAGCAATGAAGAACGCCGCCGCGCCCGCCGGACCCTTCGTCCCCTCGGGGCCCCGGCTCGCCTACGCCGCCTTCGGCGTGGGCCTGGGGCTGGCCCTGCTGCTCGCGCTGTTCATCGACACGGCCGCCGCGCCGGCGCTCTACCTGCTCGGCAGCGGATACGGCACAGCCCTCTCGCTGCTCGGCGTGCGTCGGATGCCCCGCGGTCAGCGCCGTGCCTGGGTGGCGATCGCGACGGCGCAGTGCCTCTTCTTCCTCGGCGACGTGCTGTGGACCATCGCCGAGGACGTCCTGCAGCAGGCGCCGTCGTCCTCGCCCTCGATCATGGACATCGCCTACGCCGGCGCCTATCCCGCGCTCCTGCTCGGCCTCGTGGTGCTGGTCCGCCGTCGCAGCCGCGGTCGGGACCGTGCCGCGTTCCTGGACGCCGCCATCATCGCCACCCCGGCGACGGTGTGCGGCCTCGTCTTCGTCGTGCTGCCGCTCGCGCAGAGGAGCGGGGCGACCTGGCTCACCCAGGCGGCGGGTGCGGCCTACCCGGCGGCTGACCTGCTCGCCCTCGCGCTGATCCTCCGGTTGCTGATGACGGCGGGCGGAGCCCGCAACACGGCCCTGTGGGGCCTGCTCACCGGTGTGGCACTCCTGCTGGCCGGCGACGTGACGTACGGCATCAGTGCGGTCAGCGAGGAGAGCTACCCGGCGTGGATCCGGGTCAGCTTCGCCCTCGCGCCCCTGTGCATCGGGGTCGCCGCGCTCCACCCGTCGGCCCGCGTCCTGCTCCAGCCGGCGCCGCAGCGGCCCGACGGAACCGGGAGGGGCCGACTGGGTTGGCTCGGCCTCGCCCTGATGCTCGGGCCGATCACCGACGTCCTCGCCGAGCACAGCGGCCTGGCGCACGGCTCGTGGGTGGTGCTGGCCGGTGGGTGCCTCGTGGCGGTGCTGGTCGTGATGCGGTTGTGGCACCTCTTCGACGACCTGCAGCGCAAGGCCGTCCAGCTGGCGGCGCTGGCACGCAAGGACGGGCTGACCGGGGTGGCGAACCGGCGTACCTGGGACCACGAGCTCTCCCGCGCCTGCGCCTTCGCCCGCGAGCACGGGACCCCGTTGACGGTGGCCCTGCTCGACCTCGACCACTTCAAGCAGGTCAATGACGCAGGTGGGCACGTGGCCGGTGACCGGGTGCTGAAGGAGACCGCGGCGGCGTGGAGCGCGATCGTGGAAGGACGAGGCTTCCTGGCCCGCTACGGCGGCGAGGAGTTCGCGGTGCTGCTGCCCGGCCTCGACCGCGCCGCGGCGCTCGCAGTGCTCGAGCAGATGCGCCGCGCGGTGACGCACGGCCAGACCTGCTCGGTCGGCGTGGCGGCCTGGGACTGGGCCGAGGCGCCCGCCCGGCTGGTCGGGCGCGCCGACCAGGCGCTCTACCTCGCCAAGGCATCCGGTCGCGACCGGATCGCCGC
>JAPSKJ010000129.1 GCA_031177735.1 Nocardioides sp. | reverse complement strand
GACTTGATCACGGTGTCGAGGTGCTTGGCGTCGGCCATCTCGAAGGTGAACCGGCTCTTGGCGACCCGGTCGCGCGTCGTCGTGAGCTGGGCCGAGAGGATGTTCACGTGGGCGTCGGAGAGCGCCATCGTGATGTCGGACAGCAGGCGGGACCGGTCGAGCGCCTCGACCTGGATGTTGACCAGGAAGGTGGAGGCGCCGGTCGGCGCCCACTCGACGTCGAGGAGCCGTTCGGGCTGGTTCTTCAGCTCGGCGGCGTTGGTGCAGTCCTGGCGGTGCACGGAGACGCCGCCGCCCTTGGTGACGAAGCCGAGGATCGGGTCGGGTGGCACCGGCGTGCAGCACTTCGCGACCTTGACCCACACATCGGCCGCGCCCTTGACGATGACGCCCGCGTCGGTGCCGGCCGGCCGCGTCGTACGGCTGCGGCGGCCGGTGATCGTCACGGCCTCGGCCAGGTCCTCCTGGGCCGCCTCGTCGCCGCCGTGCTCCTCGATGACCCGGCGCACCACCGCCTGCGCGGAGAGGTTGCCCTCGCCGACCGCGGCGTAGAGGGCGGAGACGTCGGCGTGGTTGAAGTGACGGGCGGCAAGGGTGAGCGACTCGTGCGACATCAGCCGCTTGAGGGGCAGCCCCTCCTTGCGCATCAGCTTGGCGATCTGCTCCTGGCCCTTGTCGATCGCCTCCTCGCGCCGCTCCTTGGTGAACCAGGCGCGGATCTTGGAGCGGGCGCGGTTGGACTTCACGAAGCCGAGCCAGTCCTGCGAGGGGCTGGCGGTCGGCGACTTGGAGGTGAAGATCTCGACGACGTCGCCGTTGTCGAGCGTCGACTCCAAGGGCACCAGCCGGCCGTTGACCCGGGCGCCGATGGTGCGGTGGCCGACCTCGGTGTGGACGGCGTAGGCGAAGTCGACCGGCGTTGCCCCCGACGGCAGCGCGATGACGTCACCGCGCGGTGTGAAGACGTAGACCTCGGTGCGGTTCATCTCGAACCGCAGCGACTCCAGGAACTCGCCCGGGTCCTCGACCTCGCTCTGCCAGTCCATGAGCTGGCGGACCCAGGTCATGTCGTCGAGGTCACCGGGCCGGTCGGTGTCGACACCTGCCCGGCCGTCCTCCTTGTACTTCCAGTGCGCGGCGACGCCGTACTCCGCGCGACGGTGCATCGCGAAGGTGCGGATCTGCATCTCGACCGGCTTGCCCTGCGGGCCGATCACGGTCGTGTGCAGGGACTGGTACATGTTGAACTTCGGCATCGCGACGTAGTCCTTGAACCGGCCCAGCACCGGGTTCCAGCGCGAGTGCAGCACGCCGAGGACGGAGTAGCAGTCGCGGTCCTCGGAGACGAGGATGCGGATCCCGACCAGGTCGTAGATGTCGGAGAAGTCGCGACCGCCGACGATCATCTTCTGGTAGATCGAGTAGTAGTGCTTCGGCCGCCCGGTCACGGTGGCCTTGATCTTCGCCTCGCGCAGGTCGTTCTCGACCTGGGTGATCACCTCGGCGAGGAACTGGTCGCGCGAGGGCGCCCGCTCGGCGACGAGCCGGACGATCTCGTCGTAGATCTTGGGATGCAGGGTGGCGAAGGCGAGGTCCTCCAGCTCCCACTTGATCGTGTTCATGCCGAGCCGGTGAGCCAGCGGCGCGTAGATGTCGAGCGTCTCGCGAGCGCTGCGCTCCTGGCTCTTTGCCGGCACGTAGCGCAGGGTCCGCATGTTGTGCAGCCGGTCGGCCAGCTTGATGACCAGCACCCGGATGTCACGCGACATCGCGACGATCATCTTGCGGATCGTCTCGGCCTGCGCGGACTCGCCGTACTGGACCTTGTCGAGCTTGGTGACGCCGTCGACGAGGCGGGCGACCTCCTCGCCGAAGTCCTTGGTGAGCTCCTCGAGGGTGTAGTCGGTGTCCTCGACGGTGTCGTGCAGCAACGCGGCGACCAGGGTCGACTCGGTCATGCCCAGCTCGGCGAGGATGACGGTCACGGCGAGCGGGTGGGTGATGTAGGGGTCACCGCTCTTGCGCATCTGGCCGCGGTGGTAGCGCTCGGCGGTGACGTAGGCGCGCTCCAGCAGCGTCAGGTCGGCCTTCGGGTGGTTGGCACGCACCGCGCGGAACAGCGGCTCGAGGACGGGGTTGCCGCTCTGGTTGCGGGTGCCCATCCGCGCCAGCCTGGCGCGCATGCTGCGGCCCGAGGGCGCCTCACCGTTGCGACCCTCCGCAGCACGCTCCCGGGGTGCCGCGACGGTGCGATCCTCGGTCATTGGATCAGTCTACGGTCATCAGCGCGGTGATCGGCCGATCGCCGAACGCCTCTCGTCCTGGGAGGAAAGCCAGCTCCATGAGTACGGCGAGCCCGACGACCTCACCGCCGCACCGCTCGACCAGGCGCGCGGTCGCCGCGGCGGTCCCGCCGGTGGCCAGGACGTCGTCGACCAGCAGGACCCGCTCCCCCGGCGCGACGGCGTCGTGGTGCATCTCGAGCGTCGCGGCGGCGTACTCCAGCGCATAGCTCTCCGCGTGCGTCGCCCGCG
Organism: Nocardioides sp.; assembly: GCA_031177735.1. Lineage (GTDB taxonomy): Bacteria > Actinomycetota > Actinomycetes > Propionibacteriales > Nocardioidaceae > Nocardioides. The sequence goes on along the minus strand of JAPSKJ010000129.1, from coordinate 3,798 downwards.
GCAGCTTGCCCGCCTTGCGCACCGGCACGAAGCCGGCGCCGAGCGCGAGCGCGACCGGCGCGCCGAGGATGAACCCACGCGACTCCATCCCGACGACCTTGTCGACCGCCGGCCGGCCGTCGGAGCCGCGGCCCGCTGCCGCCAGCGCGTCGATCACCGCGGCGAACGCGGCGTGATCACCCAGCAGAGGCGTGATGTCCTTGAAGACGATGCCCGGCTCGGGGAAGTCCGGGACGTCGACGACCAGGCGGGCCAGTACGTCGGCCAGCGAACCCGTCGCGCCCGGACCCTCCGACCGGCTCACTTGCTGCGCTTGGAGCGAGGCTGGCGCGAGGGTTGCGGACGACCGGCGGCGTTGGTCGGTCGCACCTCGCTGTGCGGGGCCGGCGCGATCCGGCCACGACCCGAGGTCGCGGGCCGAGGAGAGTCCTGCGGCTCGTCGTCGTCCTCGATCTCGAAGTCGATGTCCTCCAGCTCGGCCGGGCGCTCGCCCACCGGGCCGTCCTCGACGAGGGCCGGGACGTGGGCGTACTTGTCGGCCTCGGCCCGCTTGCGAGCGCGGGCACGGCGCTCGGCCAGGACCACCTCGGTCTCGCTGGACTTCAGGTGCACCAGGATGCGCGGGGCGACCCAGACCGAGGAGAAGACGCCTGCGGCCATGCCGACGAACTGGGAGAGAGCCAGGTCCTTCAGGGAGCTGGCACCCAGCTGGACGGCGCTGACGTAGAGGATCGCGCCGATCGGGATGAGGGCCACGATGCCGGTGTTGATCGAGCGGACCAGCGTCTGGTTGACCGCGAGGTTGGCCGCCTCGGCGTAGCTGTGCCGGGTCCGCTTCATCTCCCCGGGGGTGGTGTTCTCGCGGACCTTGTCGAAGACCACGACGGTGTCGTAGAGCGAGAAGCCGAGGATCGCGAGCACACCGGTGACCGCGGCCGGGGTGACCGGGAACCCGGAGAGCGAGTAGACGCCGACGGTGATGACCACGTCGTGGAAGAGCGCGGCGAGCGCCGCCACCGACATCTTCCACTCCCGGAAGTAGCCCCAGATGAACAGCATCACCAGGATCAGGAAGACCACCACGCCGAGGATCGCCCGCTGGGCGACCTGCTGGCCCCAGCTGGCGCCGATCTCCTGCTGGGAGAGCTGCTCCTCGCTGGCGCCGGTGACCTCGCGGATCGCGTCGACGACGCGGTCGCTCTCGTCGAGGGTGAGGTCCTCGGTCTCGATCAGGATGGAGGAGGAGTCCTCCGCCTCCACCGTGCTGACCGTCGCGGACTCCGCACCAGGGACACCGCTCTCGCCGATCGCCTCGCGCACGTCGTCGGCCACCGTCTGGGAGGCCTGCTCCGAGGAGAGGCCGGAGACGCGGTACTGGATGCCGCCGGTGAACTCCACGCCGAAGTTGAGGCCCTTGAGGATGACCACGAGCAGCGCGGCGAGCACGATCGCGCCGGAGATGGTGTACCAGAGCGCGCGCTTGCCGACGAAGTCGATCGACTTGTGGCCGTTGTACAGCTCGTTGCCGAGCCGTGAGAACTTGCCCATCAGGCCCTACCTCCCGCAGGGACGGGTTCGACGTCGGTGCCGAGCGTCTCGGCGCTGAGGCCGGAGAGCTTGCCGCCGCCGTTGAAGAACTTGTAGCGACCCAGGAACGAGACCGCCGGCTTGGTGAACCAGAACAGCACGGCCAGGTCGATGAGGGTGGAGAGGCCGAGCGCGAAGCCGAAGCCCTTCACCACGCCGGTCGCGAAGATGTAGAGGATGAGTGCGGAGAGCAGGGAGACGACGTTGGCCGCGAGGCGGGTGACCTTCGCGCGCTTCCAGCCGGACTCGACCGCGACCCGCATCGACTTCCCCTCGCGCATCTCGTCTCGGATGCGCTCGAAGAAGATGATGAAGGAGTCGGCGGTGACACCCACGGCGATGATCAACCCGGCGATGCCGGGCAGGGTGAGCACGAAGCCGGCGGTCTCGCTCAGCAGCAGCACCAGGGCGTAGGTCCACAGCGCGGCCACGCCGAGCGAGAGCAGCACGACGATGCCCAGGCCCCGGTAGTAGAAGAGGCAGTAGAGCATCACCAGGGCGAGGCCGAAGGCGCCCGCGGTGAGGCCGGCGCGGAGCTGGTCACCGGCGAGGGTCGGGCCGACGGTCTCGGCGGACGGGTCGTCCTCGAAGGCGATCGGCAGGGAGCCGAACTTCAGGCTGGTGGCCAGGTCGGCGGCGTCCTGCTGGGTGAAGTCACCGAAGATCTGGGCGCTGCCGGTGATCCGCTGCTCGGCGGTGGGCGCGGAGATGACCGCGCCGTCGAGGACGATCGCGAAGCGCTGGTTGGTGCCGGCGATGGCGCCGGTGGCGTCGGCGAAGACCTGGCGGCCGTGGCCGTTGAAGTCGAGGGTGACGACGTAGTTGACGTCGCCCTGCGGGATGCCGTGGCTGGCGTCGGTGAGGTCGGTGCCCTCGATGATCGCCGGGGAGAGGAGGTACTTCTCGCCCTCCACGCCACAGGTGACCAGCGGCTGGTCCGGGTTGTCCTCGACCTGCGGCTGGCTGCCGTCGGCGGGGCACTGGAAGGCGTTGAAGGCGTCGACGTAGCTCTGGTCGGGGGCGTTCATGAACGCCAGCGCCGACTGGAAGCGCTCCTCGTCGGACTGGTCGGCCGCGTCCTCGCTCGGGGTGGCCGAGGGGCTGCCCGACGGCGACTCCGTGGCGTCGCTCGCGGCGTCACTCGGTGCAGGGGTCTCGCTCGGGGCGGGAGTCTCCTCGCCGGCCTTGGTGAGGTAGGACAGCGGCGCCCGGTTGGCCGCACCCTGGTTCTTCTTGCCCTTCTTGCCCTCGCCCGCACCGGTCGGCTCGGCGGTCGGCTCGGCCGCCGGGTCGCTCGCGCCCGCCGTCGGCAGGCCCGTCGGAGCGGCGGAGGGGTCGAGCGGGGTGGTCGCCGCGCCGGTGCCGCAGACGGTGGTCTGGTCACAGGCGACGAGACGGAAGCGCAGCTGCGCCTGGCGCTGCACGACCTCGATCAGGTCACGCCGGTTGCTGTCACCGGGGATCTCCACGACGATGAAGCGGTTGCCCTGGCGGGTCACCTCGGACTCGGTGACACCGGAGCCGTTGACGCGCTGGTCGATGATGCCGCGGGCCTCCTCGAGGGACTCCTCGCTGGGGTCGCCCTCGGCGACGAGCGTGATCCGGGTGCCGCCCTGCAGGTCCAGGCCGAGCTGGGGCTTCCAGCTGCCGGCGAGGGCGACCAGGCCGAACGCGATGCCCAGGGCCAGGAAGAACACCACAAGGGTGCGCCCCGGCCGGGCGCTGTTGGCTGCCATCTTGGTTACTCGTTCTCCTCCGGGCCGGCGGCGGCGATGCCGCTCTGGCCCTCCTTGGGCAGGACCTGGCCGATGGCGCCTCGCGCGACCCTGAGGCGTACGCCGTCGGCGACCTCGACCAGGACATGGGTGTCGGTGGTCTCGGCGACCTGACCGAAGATGCCGGACGTCAGCACCACCTCGTCACCAGCACTCAACGCGCTCTGCATGGCGCGGAGTTCCCGCGCCCGCTTCTGCTGGGGCCGGATCAACAGTGCCCAGAAGAGCACCATGATCGCGATCAGGGGCAGGAAGGAGGCGAGCTCCGCCACGGTGAGACCTCTCAGCAGACAGCTTGGGTGGTGATATCGGCCACGACGGGGCCGACCGACGGGCAAGCATAACGGTGGGACCGGTCGCCGAGCCCAACCGGGGACGATCCAACGTAAAGCGAGGCGAGCCGGCCGGCTCAGTCCTCGAACAGGGTGGAGTCTCC
>JAPSKJ010000128.1 GCA_031177735.1 Nocardioides sp. | reverse complement strand
GTCCTCCCACGCGGCGATACGGGCGGGAGCGGGGTCGGTCGCCGGCGTGCGGGCGAGCACCTGCGCGGTGAGCGCCGCGTGCACGGCGTGCAGGTCGTCGCGGATGGCGGCGCGCGCCATCGTCTGCCACCGGTCGTGGCGGGGCAGCGCCACGATGCGGTCGAGGATCGCCGGCAGGCCGAGCCGCTCCCCCAGCGCGAAGTGCACCCGCGCCACGTCGGCGGGGTCTAGGCCCTCGCGCCGGGCGGTGTCGACGACGCCGAGCAGCATGTACGCCGGCGCGAGCACCGCCACCCGGACGGCCAGCGAGTCGGGCACCCCCGCCTTGAGCAGCCGCTCCTCGCGGGCGAGGAACGCCTGCTTCTCCCGGCCCGTCATCAGCTCCGGCAGCCGCGCCATCGTGGCCCGGATCGGCTCGGCGAAGGCCTCGACCGTGGCGGCCGAGTCCAGGGGCGGCCGACGGCTGGTGACCAGCCAGCGGGAGGCGCGCTCCACCAGGGTGCGCATCTCGATCCGCATCCGGGTCTGCACCGACGCGTCGACGGTGTGGTCGAGCGCGCGGATCTCCTCGCGCATCTCCAGCGAGCCGAAGATCTCCCGGGCCACGAAGTTGGCCCGCACCAGCTCGGGGGCGCTCGCCCCGGTCTCGTCGGCGAGCCGCGGCCAGAAGGTCATCCCGGCGCCGTTGACCAGGTCGTTGACGACCTGGGTCACGATGATCTCGCGGCGCAGCGGATGTGCCTCGATCCGCTCGGGGAAGCGCTCGCGGATGACCTTGGGGAAGTAGGCGTAGAGGTCGCTGAGCAGGTAGGGGTCGTCGGGCAGGTCGGAGGCGATCAGCTCCTGGGCCAGCACGATCTTGGTCCACGACATGAGCACGGCCAGCTCGGGGACGCTCAGCGCTCCCCCGGCGTCCAGCCGGCGGCGTACCTCCTCCGGAGACGGCAGGCCCTCCACCTCGCGGTGCAGCACCCCGCGCGCCTCGAGCCGCGACATCCAGTCCTCGTGCACGTGCAGCAGCGAGGGAGAGTGCGCGACAGCGTTGGCCAGCGCGAGGTTCTGCTGCTCGTTGTCGCGCAACACCAGGGCGGCCACCTCGTCGGTCATCGAGGCGAGCAGCTCGTTGCGCTGCTTGAGCGTCAGGTCGCCGTCGGCGATCACCCGGTCGAGCAGGATCTTGAGGTTGACCTCGTGGTCGGAGGTGTCGACGCCGGCGGAGTTGTCGATGGCGTCGGTGTTGATCCGGCCGCCGGACTGGGCGTACTCCACCCGCCCGGCCTGGGTGAAGCCGAGGTTGCCGCCCTCGCCGACACAGGCGGCGCGCAGCTCGCGCCCGTCGACGCGCACGGCGTCGTTGCTCTTGTCACCGACCACGGCGTGGGTCTCGTGCGAGGCCTTGACGTAGGTGCCGATGCCGCCGTTCCAGAGCAGGTCGACCGGCGCGCGCAGGATGGCGCGGATCAGCTCGGTCGGGGTCAGCGCGCGCACGTCGTCGGGCAGGTCGAGTGCGCGTCGGACCTCCGGGCTGATCGGCACCGACTTCAGGTTGCGGGAGTAGACGCCGCCACCGCGCGAGATCAGCGACCGGTCGTAGTCCTGCCAGCTCGACCGGGGCAGCTCGAAGAGGCGCCGGCGCTCGGCGAACGACGTCGCGGCGTCGGGCGTGGGGTCGAGGAAGATGTCGCGGTGGTCGAACGCCGCGACCAGCCGGATGTGCTCGGAGCAGAGCATGCCGTTGCCGAAGACGTCACCCGACATGTCGCCGATGCCCACCGCGGTGAAGTCCTGGGTCTGGCAGTCCAGCCCGCGCTCGCGGAAGTGGCGCTGCACCGACACCCAGGCGCCCCGGGCGGTGATGCCCATCGCCTTGTGGTCGTAGCCGACCGACCCGCCGCTGGCGAAGGCGTCGCCCAGCCAGAAGTCGTAGTCGGCGGCGATGCCGTTGGCGATGTCGGAGAAGGTGGCCGTGCCCTTGTCGGCGGCCACCACCAGGTAGGAGTCGTCGCCGTCGTGGCGTACGACGCCGGCCGGTGGCACGGTGACGCCGTCGACCAGGTTGTCGGTGAGGTCGAGCAGGCCGCAGATGAAGGTGCGGTAGCAGGCCACGCCCTCCGCGAGCCAGGCCTCCCGGTCCACCGCGGGCTGGCCGGAGTTCGGGGCGGGCAGCCGCTTCGGCACGAACCCACCCTTCGCTCCGACCGGCACGATCACGGTGTTCTTCACCATCTGCGCCTTGACCAGGCCGAGCACCTCGGTGCGGAAGTCGTCGCGCCGGTCCGACCAGCGCAGGCCGCCGCGGGCGACCGATCCGAAGCGCAGGTGCACGCCCTCGACACGCGGGGAGTAGACGAAGATCTCGAACGCCGGCCGCGGGTCGGGCAGGTCGGGCAGCGCCCGCGGATCGAGCTTGAGGCTGAGGTAGTCCTTGTCCAGGAAGTGGTTGGTGCGCAGCGTCGCCCGGACGTGGGTGAGGTAGGCCCGCAGGATCCGGTCGTGGTCGAGGCTGGCGACGGCGTCGAGGCCGGTCAGCACCTCCTCGGCCAGGGCGGCCTCGCGCTCCTCCCGGGTGGCGGCCTCCGCGGAGCCGCCGGCGCTGCCTCCGTCGGCCACGGCGGGGTCGAAGCGCACCTCGAAGAGCTTCACGACCAGCCGGGTGAGCTCCACGTTGCCCAGCAGCGCCGCCTGGATGGTGCGGTTGGAGAAGGGCGTGCCGCACTGCCGCATGTAGGCGGCGTAGGCGCGCAGCACGGTCACCTGCCGGTGGTCGAGCCCGGCCGCGAGCACCAGTCGGTTGAAGCCGTCGACCTCGAGCCGACCGTCCCACATGGCCAGGAGCGCCTCGCTGAAGCGGCGACGCGCGGCTCCCTCGGGGTCGACCTCGTCGACCGGACGCGCCGCGCCGCCGGCGTACCGCAGGCCGAAGTCGTAGATGAAGGTCGGCCGGTCGAGCCGGTCCAGCTCGTAGGGGCGCTCGTCGACGACCTCGACCCCCAGCGAGGTCAGCATGGGCAGGACGTGGGAGAGCGAGAGCGGCGCTCCGACGCGGTAGATCTTCAGGCGCGTCTCGCCGGGGCCGGCGTCGAGCGGCTGCACCAGGCCGACGTCGATCCCCTCGCCCGACTCACCGGCCGCCACCGCCTCGAGCCGGCCGATGTCGGCGGCCGCGGTGCGGGCGGGGTAGTCCTCCTTGTAGGCCTCGGGGAAGGCCTCGGCGTAGCGGCGCGCCAGCCGGGCGCCCGACTCCTGCCCGAACTCCGCGTCCAGCGCGCCGACCAGGTCGTCGCGCCAGCTGCGGGTGGCCTCGGCGAAGCGCCGCTCGAGGTCGGCGACGTCGACCTCGGGGATGCCGCCGGCCGGGTCGACGTGGACGACGAAGTGGACGCGCGCGGTGGTCGACTCACCGATCCGCACGGTGAAGTCGGTGTCGATGCCGTGGAGCTGGTCGCTCAGGATCGCGGCGAACCGCTCCCGCACGGCGGTGCTGTAGCGGTCGCGGGGCAACGACACCAGCACGGAGACGTAGCGGCCGTAGGTGTCGGGCCGCATCAGCACCCGCAGCGCGCGCCGCTCGCGGGCCGCCATCACCGCCTCCGCGATGGGCGCCAGCTCGGCGACCGGCGTGTGGAACAGCTCGTCGCGCGGGTAGGTCTCCAGGGTGTCGAGAAGCGCCTTCCCGGCGTGGCTCTTGGGGTCGAAGCGGCTGTGCCGCAGCACGGCCTCGGCCTTCGTCCGCAGCAGCGGGATCCGGGTGATCGACTCGGTGTAGGCGGCGCTGGTGAACAGCCCCAGGAAGCGCCGCTCGCCGACGACCTCGCCGCGCTCGTCGAAGCGCTTGACGCCGACGTAGTCGAGGTAGGTCGGCCGGTGGACCGTCGCGCGCGAGCTGGCCTTGGTCAGCACCAGGATCGTCTTCTCCCGGGCCTTGACCCGCGCCGGCTCGGGCAGCGGACCGCCCGCCGTGAGGTCCGGGTCGGAGCGCAGGATGCCGAGGCCGCTGCCCGGCACACCGCGCAACGCCTCCTCCCCCACCGCACCGACCAGGTCGTAGTCGCGGTAGCCCAGGAAGGTGAAGTGCTCCTCGGCGAGCCACTGCAGCAGCGCCGCGGCCTCGTCGACCTCCCGGGCGTGGATGCCGGGCGGCGGTGTCGTGCGGAGCTCGGCGACGATCGCGTCGATCCGCTCGTGGATCTTGGCCGAGTCCTCGACCGACTCACGCACGTCGCGCAGCACACGCTGCACGTCGGCGACCAGGCCCGGGGCGTCCTCCTCGGCGACCCGGTCGATCTCGACGTGCATCCACGACTCGCGCACGGCCCCGGGCTCCGGCTCGCGGGCGCCGTCCTCGACCGGCTTGGCCTCCTCCAGCTCGCCCGCGATGTCGCGGACCACGTCGAAGAGCGGGTGCACCACGAGGTGGACGTCGCGCTGCTGGCGGTTGAGCTCCATGGTGACGGTGTCGACGAGGAAGGGCATGTCGTCGACGACCACCTCGACCACCGACCGGCCGGCGGCCGACCAGCCGTCCGAGCCGCTGTGGGGAGTCAGCACCCGCACCTGCGCGGTGCCCTGGGGCCGGCGCCCGGCGAGCCGGAAGTGCGAGGCGAAGGCGCCGTAGAGATCGGCCGCCCCGCGTCCGGCGAGGTCCTCCGGAGCGATGTGGCGCAAGTAGCCGGCGATCAGGGATCTGGCGGTGTCCGGGGGCGGGACCCCGGCCCCTCGCGCATGGCGGGCGAGGGCGCCCGCCTCATCGATCAGAGCCGTCAGGTCGGGGTGGTGCGTCGCCGTTGACACGCCTCGACCCTAGGACCGCTCGGCGCCACTCACAACCGACACCCCGAAGCGGGAAATCCGGGCTGCGGACCTAGACTTCCGCCCGTGCCGCAGGTCGACGTCATCGCCTACTTCGCGGACGATCTGACCCGGGTCTACCAGCTGCTGCAGTGGCTCCCGGTGCTCGAGCGGCTGCACGAGCACCACCCCGTCGGGATCGTCACGCGCGAGCCCGCCACCGCCTCCGTCGTGGAGCAGCGGACGGGCCTGCCGGTCTACCTCGCGCCGTCCTTCCCGGAGCTGGTCGAGTGCTACGAGCAGCTCGACGCGAAGGTCGTCGTCTACTGCAACAACTCCATGTTCAACTTCCAGTCGCTGCTCCACGGCCGCATGCTGCACGCCCACATCAACCACGGTGAGAGCGACAAGCACAGCATGGTCAGCAACAACGCGAAGGCCTACGACCGGGTCTTCGTGGCCGGCGAGGCCGCCGTCCAGCGGCACCGGGCCGGGCTGATGGAGTTCGACGACGCCCGGCTGGTCCGCATCGGCCGGCCCCAGCTCGACCTGCGCCCCAGCCCGCTCCTGCAGCCCAGCCCCCGCCGCACGGTGCTCTACGCCCCGACCTGGGAGGGCGACGCGGAGTACAACGACTACACCTCCGTCGACGTCTTCGGGCCCGCCATCGTCGAGGCGGTGCTGGCCGTCCCGGAGGTCCGGCTGGTCTACAAGCCGCACCCGAAGGTCACCACGAGTACGACGCCGGCCATCCGCGACAACCACCTCGCCATCCTGCGCCGGATCGACGAGGCGGCGCAGGCCGACCCCGACGCCGGCCACGTGTCGATCGCGCAGGGCGACATCCTCGCCGTCTTCCCGGGCTGCGACGCGATGATCACCGACGTGTCCTCGGTCGGCCTGGACTGGCTCTACCTGCAGACCGACAAGCCGATCCTGATCACCGACCGGCACCACGACTCCGAACGGCTGCGCCAGGAGGTGCCGGTCAGCCGCTGCGCCGACGTGGTCGACGCCGACAACCTCGCCGACCTGACCGACCTGCTCCGCGCCCGTCTCGAGCACGACGAGCACCGGATCGCCAGGCTCGCGATGCGGCACCACTACTTCGACGACATCGGGGTCGGCGACAGCACCACCCGGTTCCTCGAGGCGGTCGACGAGCTGGTCACCCTGCGCGACCGGCTGATCGGCGAGCCGTCGGCGGACGCCCAGGTCGTGCCGGCCTGAGCCGTGCGCTGAGGGGCAGTGCGGCCCCGGCATGATGTCCCCATGACCAAGCTGCTGACCGCCGACCTCACCTACGACGCTCCTCTCGCCGACGTGGCTGCGATGCTGGCCGACCCGGCCTTCCGCGAGGAGGTCTGCGACGCCCAGCGGGTCGCGCGGCGCACCGTCACCGTGACCGGCACCGGAGCCGGTCGCGAGGTCGTGATCGAGCAGGCGCAGGCGGCGAGCGCGGTGCCGTCGTTCGCCAAGAAGCTGGTCGGCGACGAGATCACGATCATCCAGAAGGAGCGGTGGACCTCCGAGACGGCCGCGAC
>JAPSKJ010000127.1 GCA_031177735.1 Nocardioides sp. | reverse complement strand
TGCTCGACCACCGCCCGGGCCGACCAGCTCGGGCTGCCGGCGAGCATGGCGAGCGTCATCTGCTGGAAGATCGGGTCGAGCACTCGCTCCAGCTGCGGGTTGCCCGCCGCGACCAGCAGGCGCCGGTGGAAGCGCAGGTCGTTGCGGATCACCTCGGCGCTCTGGCCGGCGTCGAAGGCGGCCTGGTGCGCCTGCTGGATCTCGGTGAGGTCGGCGGCCAGCGTCTGGTCGCCAGCGCCGACCGCCAGCTCGGCCGAGAGGCCCTCGAGCGCTGAGCGGACCTGGTAGAGGTCGGCCAGCGAGCGCAGGTCGGCGGCTGCGACGACGGCGCCCTGGTGCGGCCGCTCGTCGCACAGGCCCTCCTGGACCAGGCGCTGCACGGCCTCGCGCACCGGGCTGCGGCTCAGGCCGAGCTCGGTGGCGATGGCCGGCACGCTCAGCCGCGCGCCGGGCAGCAGCCGACGGGTCAAGATCTGGTCCTTGAGCCACTCATAAGCCTGGTCGGCGAGGCGCGAGCGGGTGATCGTCCGCGGCGGAGCAGCGGTCTCCTCAGTCGGCATGTCGTCTCGCCCGGTGTCCGGTGACCTGCTCCAGCGGCTTGAGCACGGCGATGGAGTCCTCCTCGCCGTGGCCGGCCGCCAGGGCCATGACGTTGAGCAGGTGGGCCGCGCGACCGGTCGGCATCGGCACCGCCAGCTCGTCGGCCAGCGCGAGGGCCAGCGCGTTGTCCTTGTGCATGAGACGCACCGTAAAGGTCGGCTCGAAGTCGCCGTCGACGGCGCGGGCCGCCACGTCGCGGAACAGCGGGCTCACCGAGGCCGCGCCGGAGTCGACCACGACGTCGACCCAGGTGCCGGGGTCGAGCCCGGCCGCCTCGGCCAGGACGAGGAGCTCGGCGGTGACCGCGTTGATGGTGCCGAGCATGAGGTTGTTGAGCAGCTTGGTGGTCGAGGCGGTGCCCACCGGCCCGACGCCGACCACGCGCTTGGCCACCGGAGCGAGCACCCGCTCGGCGCGCGCCACCACCTCGGCGTCCCCGCCCACGGGGAAGGTCCAGGCGCCGATCGAGGCCGGCCGGCCCAGGATCGGGCAGTCGGCGTAGCGGCCGCCCACCGACTCCAGCAGCGTCGAGAGGTCGCGGGCCGTGCCGGGGTCGATGGTGCTGGTGTCGAGCACGGTGGGCGCACCGGCCCCGGCGAGCTCGGTGACCACGGCCCGCACCACGGCGGGGCTGGGCAGCGAGAGCACGACCGTGGCGCAACCGGCCAGCTCGGCCACGCCGCCCACCACGTCCAGCCCCGCTGCACGGGCCCGGTCGCGGGCGGCGGGGCTGGCGTCGTACGCCTGCAGCGGCGTGCCCGCCGCCGCCAGCCGGGTGGCGAGCCCGAGGCCCATGGCCCCGAGCCCGACCACCCCGACCGTGTCCGGGGAGCTCGCCGCGCTCCCCGGGTCGACAGGGTCGACAGGCGTCACTCCCGCTCCTCGGCGGCCTCGAGGAAGATCGAGGTGTCGAAGAACGTCTCCGGCTCGACGTACTGCGGCAGGCCGCCCAGCTCGACGAACGCCTGCTCGGCGGTGCCGACGATGTCCAGCAGCTCGCCGCTCTCGTACTTCTCCACCCACTCCTCGTTGGAGTAGTCCTCCATGTACTCCACCTGGTGCTGGAGGTCCTCCAGCGTCGCCTGGTCCTCGTACGCCGTCGCGTGCACGATCTCCAGCGCGGCTTCGGGATCGGCCTGGTAGTCCTCGTTGATGTCGAGCCACGCGCTCGCGATCTGCTTGGCGACGTCGCGGTTGTCCTCGAACCAGTCGTTGTTGGCGATCCAGCCGTCGGCGACCGTGGCCTCCGGGTAGTTGCCGGCGTCGTCGATCTCGCGCGCGTCCGGGGCGCCCTCGGCGACCCGCAGGTCGAAGGGCACCCACAGCGCGATCGCGTCGGCGGAGCCGGAGACGAAGGCCTGCACGGCGTCGGGCATCGCGGCGTTGACGACGTTGACGGTGTCGCGGGCGATGCCGGCCTTCTTCATCGCGGCGTGCAGGAAGATGTCGGCCGTGGTGCCCTCGGTGGTCACCAGGGTGTGCCCGGGCAGGTCGGCGACGCTCTGGATGTCGGAGTCACCCTGCACGTAGAGGCGCGCGGTGGCGGTCTCCACCGAGTTGATCATGAAGATCTGGCCCTGGCCCTGGGCCGGGAAGTTGGAGGTGACGCCGCCCATGATGGCCACGTCGATGTCGCCGCTGACCAGGGCCTGCGAGACCGCGATGCCGGTGTCGAACTGCGTGGCCTCGATGTCGAGGTCGGCGTCGGCCCAGTGGCCCTCGGCCAGGCCGTAGTGCAGCTTGTTGTCCACCGCGACGGTGTGCAGGTAGCCCACCTTGACGGTGGTGGCGCCCTCGGGCGCCTCGGTGTCGGTGCCGCCGCTCTCGTCGAGGGCGCCGCACCCGGTCAGCAGCAGTGCCCCCGCCGCGACCGCGGCCAGCCGCGCCTTCACTGGGGGGCTCCGGCGGCCGTGAACGTGGTCATGCTTCGCATTACTTCCTCCAGGTGTCGGCGTAGCTCGATGAACTGGGACGACGTGCGCGACTCGGCCGTGCGTGGCATCGGGACGGGCACGTCCACGACCTCGTGGACCGTGGTCGGCCGTCCGGTCAGGACGACGACGCGGTGGCTGAGGAAGATCGCCTCCTCCACCGAGTGGGTGATGAACATGGCCGTACGCCGCTCCTCCTGGTTGGCGTCGTGCAGCAGCTCCTGCATGAAGCCGCGCGTCTGCGCGTCCAGGGCGCCGAACGGCTCGTCCATCAGCAGGACGCTCGGGTCGGTGGCGTAGGCCCGCGCGATCGCGACGCGCTGGCGCATGCCGCCGGAGAGCTGCTTGGGCAGGGCGTTCTCGAACCCGCCGAGGCCCATCAGCTCGATGTAGCGGTCGACCGACGCGTCGATCTCGGACCGGCTGCGCCGGTTGGCGCGCAGGGTGAGCCCGAAGGCGATGTTCTTGCGCACGCTCATCCAGGGGAAGATCGCGTACTGCTGGAACACCACGCCGCGGTCGCGGTCGGGGCCGGTGACCGGCTTGCCGTCGACGACCAGCCGGCCGGAGTCGGGCTTGAGGAAGCCGGCCGCCATGGTGAGCAGCGTCGACTTGCCGCACCCGCTGGGGCCCAGCACGCTGACGAACTCGCCGTCCTCGATGGAGAAGCTGACCCCGTCGAGGACCTCCTTGCGGTCGCTCCCCTTGCCGAAGCCGATCCTGATGTCGTCGAACTCGATCTTCGTGCCGGCCATCAGCCGCCCACCCTCTCCTGCCACCGCACGGCCCGTTTCATCACCAGCGCCAGCAGCCGGTCCATGACCAGTGCGCTGAGGCCGATGAGCACGACGCCGCCGTACACCATCTCGATCTGGAAGAAGCCCGCCGCGTCCTGGATCGTCGCGCCCAGTCCGCGTTGGGCCGCGATGAGCTCTGCGGCGACCAGCGTGGCCCAGCACACGCCGAGCGCGACGCGGACGCCGACCAGCACCTGCGGCACCGCGAGCGGCACCACGACCCGGGTGAAGAGCTCCAGCTGGGAGGCGCCCATGGAGCGCGCGGCGCGGATGTAGATCTCGTCGGTGGCCGCGATGCCCTCGTAGATCACCACGACGGAGGAGAAGAACGCGGCGTAGATCAGGATCGAGAGCCGGGCCTGCTCGCCGATGCCGAGGTAGACGATCACCAGCGGGATCAGCGCGATCGGCGGCAGGGCGCGGAAGAAGCTGATCAGCGGGTCGAACATCAGCCGCAGCGGGCGGTACCACGCCAGCAGGAAGCCGACCGGCAGCGCCAGGGCGCACCCGACCGCCACCCCGATCAGCACGCGCAGCACGCTCAGCCGGACGTCGAGGAGCAGTCCGCGATCGCGGAAGCGCTCGACGAGCGTCGACAGGATCTCGTCGGGCCGGGGCAGCTGCCCGGGCGGGAACACACCGGCGAGCGCCACCGCGTACCAGAGCACGAGGAAGAGCGCGAAGCCCCCGAGCGACCAGAGCGCACGGCCGAGCAGTCGCGACATGGGACCTGCCTTTCGAGGGACGGCGGCGGCTCACACTCGGCAGAAGTAAACACTATCTAGCAAGTAGACTTACACCAGATCTAGCGAGCGACTGTCCGGAGCGTGACAGCCGTCACATTACATGTAATGTGTAATCGCGCAACCACCACTGAGAGGCGGGTCCATGCAGGTCGAGCTGGAGTACGGCGACGGACACGTGACCGCGGAGCTGCCCGACGACACCGTCGTCGTGCGACCCGAGACCGCCACCCACGAGCCGCCTCCCCTGGCGGACCCGGTCGCCGCGACGCGGGCGGCGCTCGAGGAGCCGCTGGGCACCGATCCGATCCCGGGACTCGTGGGACCGGGCAGCACCGTGACCATCGCGTTCCCCGACCGGGTCAAGGGCGGCACCCACGAGACGGCGCACCGCAAGGTGGTCATCCCCCTGCTGCTGGAGCAGCTGGACAAGGCCGGCGTACGACGCGAGGACGTCCGTCTGGTCTGTGCGATCGGCCTGCACCGCAAGAACCGCCACGAGGAGTTCGTCGACTACCTCGGCCGCGACGTCGTCGACGGCGTGCCCGCGGCCAACCTGGTCAACCACGACGCCGAGGACCCGCAGAACATGGTCGACCTCGGCGCCTCCGAGCTCGGCGACCCGGTCGCGATGAACGCCGCCCTGCAGCGTGCCGACCTCTCCATCATGGTCGGCCACTCCGCGGGCAATCCCTACGGCGGCTTCAGCGGCGGCTACAAGATGCCCAGCACCGGCCTCACCTCGTGGCGCAGCATCGCCTCCCACCACGCTCCGCGCAGCCTCTACCGCCAGGACTTCGTGCCGGCCTCGACCAAGAGCCGGTTCCGCGACCAGCTGCGCGCCATCGGGCAGGCGATGGAGGGCGCGGCGCCCCAGCCGTTCTTCGCGGTCGACGCCGTGCTCGACAGCCGGTCACGCCAGCTCGGGGTGTACGCCGGCCGCATCCCCGACGTCGAGCAGGCCGCGTGGCCGCTGGCGACCGCCCGCACCGACCTGCAGCTGCCCGGACCGCCCGCCGACGTGCTGGTCATCGGGATCCCCCGCAACTTCCATTACGGAGCCGGCATGGGCTCCAACCCGATCCTGATGATGCAGGCGATCGGGGCGAGCATCGTGCGGGCCAAGAAGGCGCTGGTCGAGAAGCCGGTCGTCATCGCCGCAGCGGTGTGCGACGGCTGGTTCAACGACACCGAGTTCCCGCCCTACCGCGCTGCCTACGACCGGCTCCAGCTGTGCCAGCACCCGGCCGACATGCGCGAGCACCAGGAGGACCTGGCGACCGATCCCGAGTGGGTCTACCGCTACCGCCACCAGTTCGGCTACCACCCCTTCCACGCCTTCTCGATGATCTACATGGGCGGCATCGCCCGCGAGCACTCCACCGCGATCTACGTGGCGGGCGCCCGTCGGCCGGGCTTGGCCCGCGGCATGGGTGCTCGCACCACCGCGACGGTCGAGGAGGCGCTCGCCGAGGCCACCGCGATCCTGGGCCGCTCGCCGCGGGTCCTGGCCGTGCCCCGCCTGTCCAGCCCGGCCTTCCACCTCACCGCCACCGATGCCTGACGAGGCCCCCGTCGCCGACCTCGGGTGGGCCCGGCTCGACCTCGACCGGCGCCGGCGCACCGGCGACCCGGAGGTGATCTACGGCCCGGGCAAGACCCCGGAGCAGGTGGTCACCGCGCTGGCCGAGCTGCACCGCCACGACCCGGACCGCGCGGTGCTGGCGACCCGCCTCGACGACGCCGCACTGGCTGCCGTGCGCGCCGAGCTCCCGGCCGCCGAGGTCGACCTCCGGACCCGGACCGCGGTGCTCGGGACGCTCCCTCCCCCCGTGGGCCGGGTGCTGGTGCTGGCCGCGGGCACTTCCGACGGGCCCGTCGCGGCGGAGGCCGCGCTCACCGCCCGCGTCCACGGCGCTGGCGTCGAACGCATCGACGACGTCGGCGTCGCTGGCCTGCACCGGCTGCTCGCGGTCGCCGACCGCCTCGACCAGGCCGACTGCCTCATCGTGGTCGCCGGCATGGAGGGCGCCCTGCCCTCGGTCGTCGGCGGCTTGACCGGCACCCCGGTGGTGGCGGTGCCGACCAGCACGGGGTACGGCGTGGGCGCCGGCGGCACCGCCGCACTGCACGCGATGCTCAGCTCCTGCGCACCCGGCGTGGTGGTGGTCAACATCGACAACGGCTACGGCGCTGGCGTGCACGCGGCGCGGGTCGCCCGCGCGGTGCACCGGTCGTGACCGAGCAGGGAGATCGCCCCGCCGACCGCCGCTTCCCCCGGTCGGTCTTCGGGACCGGCA
>JAPSKJ010000126.1 GCA_031177735.1 Nocardioides sp. | reverse complement strand
CCTGGTCGGCGCAGGCCGCGACGCGACTGCTCGACCTCGACGGCACCGACGAGCGCATCGAGCAGCTCCGCGCCGAGCGGGCCGACCTGCGCGGGCAGCTCGCCTCGGCCGCCGCGGCACTCTCGGCCGCCCGCCGGGAGGCGGCCACGCGGCTGGCCACCGAGGTCACGGCCGAGCTCGGTCTCCTCGCCATGCCGCACGCCCGGCTCAGCGTCGAGGTCCGCCAGCAGGAGCTCGCCGCCGCCGAACCCGACACGACCGTCCGGCAACCCCTGGAGGTTGACGGCCGCTGGCTGCGCTACGGGCCGAGCGGCGTCGACGAGGTTGAGCTGCTCCTCGCCGCCAACACCGGCGCTGAGCCGCGGCCGTTGGCGAAGGGTGCCTCGGGCGGTGAGCTCTCGCGGGTGATGCTGGCCCTCGAGGTCGCGCTGGCCGGCACCAGCCCGGTGCCGACCTTCGTCTTCGACGAGGTCGACGCCGGCGTCGGTGGTGCCGCCGCGGTCGAGGTCGGCCGCCGCCTCGCCCAGCTGGCCCGCTCGGCCCAGGTGCTCGTCGTCACCCATCTGCCCCAGGTCGCCGCCTACGCCGACCGGCACGTCCTGGTCGAGAAGTCCAGCGATGGCACCGTCACGAGCTCCGGCCTGAGCGTGCTCGACGACGCCGGGCGTGAGCGCGAGCTTGCCCGCATGCTTGCCGGCCTCACCGACTCCGACACCGCCCGGGCCCACGCGCGGGAGCTGCTGGAGGTCGCCCACCCGGGTCGCGGTGACGACTAGGCACGACCCGGGCGCGGTGTGCGCTCGGGTCGCCGACGTGTGACCGACGCGCCCGGCCGCTGATCCGCGGACGCGCCCGCCCCGGATGTCAGGATGACGGGGTCATGAGACTGTCCCCCCGCACCTCCACGACCGCCACCCCCACCAGCGCCGGCCCCGTCCGCGCCGGGCGCCCGACCCGGTCACTCCTACCCCGTCTGCGCCAGGGCGACATCGCCGTCCTGGACCACCTCGACCTCGACCGCGCCACCGCGCAGGCTCTCCTCGATGCCGGTGTCGCAGCGGTCGTCAACGCCGCACCCATGATCTCCGGGCGCTACCCCAACCTGGGGCCCGAGCTGCTCGCCGCGGCCGGGGTGCGCCTGGTCGAGAGCCTGGGGCGTGCGGGCTTCGAGGCGATCGCCGCGGCCGGAGACGGCACCCTCGTGGAGCTCCGCGACGGTGGCGTCTACGCCGACGGCCGGCTGCTGGCGCAAGGACGTGAGCTCGACGCCGACGGCGTCCAGGAGTCGATGGAGCGTGCCCGGGCCGGGATGGCCGCCCAGCTGGAGACCTTCACCCACAACACCGCCGAGCTGCTGCGCCGCGAGCAGGACGTCCTGCTGCACCGCCTCGGCGTGCCGATGCTGCATACCCGGATCGCGGGGCGACCCGTGGTCGTGGTCGCCCCGGGGCCGCACGCCGCTGCACAGGTGCGGCCGATCCGCCGCTTCATCCGCGAGCAGCGCGCGGTGGTGGTCGCCGTCGATACCGCCGCTGACGCGCTCACGGACCTGGGCGTGCGGTCCGACGTCATCGTCCTCTCGGGCCCGGACGGTGTCCCCTCGGCGAAGAGCCTGCGCGCCGCCGCCGACGTCGTGGTGTGCCGTGCCGCCGGTGGTGCCGGGAATGTCGTCGACGGGCTGGCCCGGATGGGGATCGAGGCGCTCCACTTCCAGACGGCGATCACCGCCGAGGACGCCGCGCTCCTGATCGCCGACGCCGCACACCCCTCACTCGTGGTGGGCGCCGGGCTCCCGACCACGCTCACCGACTTCCTCGACCGGCGCCACCCCGGACTGGCCGGCACCTACCTGGCCCGGCTCAGCGTCGGGCAGCGCCTGGTCGACGCGACCGCCGTGCCGACCCTCTACACCGGCGCTGTCCGGCGCTGGCACCTGCTGCTGGCGGTCGTCGCGGGGCTCGCAATGGTGGCCGCCGCGATCCTCACGACGGCGACGGGACAGGACTGGGCCGACCAGCTCCGCGACGTACTCTCCGACCTGCTGGGCAGCGCCCGCGACCTCGTCCTGGAAGGTGGTGCCGCGTGAAGCGGCTCGTCCTCGCGTTCGTGCTGATGTGTGCCGCGCTCGCAGCCGGGATCGCCCTCGGCGGCGGGCCGCTCGACGAGGCGACGACCCCAGAGGCCAGCGTGGTGTCCGGCACGCCCGCCGAGGGCGACTTCGCCGACAGGTTCGCCACGGCCGCGGCCCCGAGCCTGTACGCCGGCAGGCTGGCCGGCCAGGGCGTCGCGCTCGTGACGCTGCCCGGTGCCGATGAGGACGCCGTGGCCGCTCTCGCCGCCCAGGTGGGTGCGGCCGGTGGCGAGATCACCGGCCGGGCCGGCGTCGCGACGCCGATGGTGGCCGCGGGGGAGAAGACCCTCGTCGACACCCTTGGTGCCCAGCTGCTCCAGCAGATGCCCGCCCTCGCCGACCCCGCCCTGTCGACCTACCCGCGCATCGGACAACTGCTCGGCCACACGCTGGCCAGCGACACCGGCGGCGACCTCTCCGCCGACGCCGGCACCGTCCGGGACAGCCTGGCTGCGGCCGGTCTGGTCTCCGGGGAGGCGCCCGGCCGGGCGGCGTCCCTCGTCGTGCTCGTCACCGGCACCGACGTCGACGACGCCATCCTCACCGGCCTGGTCGGGGGCCTGGCAGGCGTCGCCCACGGCGTGGTCGTGGTCGGCCCGACCGGGTCCGACGACCTCGAGGCGCTGCGGGGCCGCGAGCCCAACCCGAAGGTCGCCACGGTCGACGGCGTCGAGGCCCCGGCCGGTCAGGTCGCCGCGACGCTCGCCCTGGTGCGCCAGATCACCGGCGGCGGCGGACACTTCGGCGCGTCAGGAATCGATGGTGTCGCCCCGCTGGGATAGGATGGAGTTCCATGAAGTCGGGCTCCCAGACCAAGCACGTATTCGTCACCGGGGGCGTCGCCTCCTCGCTGGGGAAGGGCCTGACGGCGTCCAGCCTCGGTCGGCTCCTCCGCTCACGCGGGCTGCGGGTGACCATGCAGAAGCTCGACCCCTATCTCAACGTCGACCCCGGCACGATGAACCCCTTCCAGCACGGCGAGGTGTTCGTCACCGACGACGGGGCTGAGACCGACCTCGACATCGGCCACTACGAGCGGTTCCTCGACACCGACCTCTCCGGCCACGCCAATGTCACCACCGGTCAGGTCTACTCCAGCGTCATCGCCAAGGAGCGCCGCGGTGACTACCTCGGTGAGACGGTGCAGGTGATCCCGCACATCACCAACGAGATCGTCGACCGTGTGCTCGCCATGGACGGCCCCGACGTCGACGTCTGCATCACCGAGATCGGCGGCACCGTCGGTGACATCGAGTCGCTGCCGTTCCTCGAGGCGGCCCGGCAGGTCCGGCACAAGATCGGCCGCGACAACGTCTTCTTCGTGCACGTCTCGCTGGTGCCCTACATCGGCCCCTCGAAGGAGCTGAAGACCAAGCCGACCCAGCACTCCGTGGCCGCGCTGCGCCAGATCGGTCTCCAGCCCGACGCCGTGGTCTGCCGAGCCGACCGGGAGCTGCCGGAGAGCATCAAGAGCAAGATCGCGCTGATGTGCGACGTCGACGTCGAGGCGGTCGTGACCGCCGCCGACGCCCCGTCGATCTACGACATCCCGAAGGTGCTGCACCGCGAGGGACTCGACGCCTACGTCGTGCGTCGCCTCGACCTGCCCTTCCGCGACGTCGACTGGACCGTGTGGGACGACCTGCTCCGCCGGGTGCACCACCCGAAGGAGGAGGTCACCGTCGCCCTGGTCGGCAAGTACGTCGACCTCCCCGACGCCTACCTCTCCGTCGTCGAGGCGCTGCGCGCCGGAGGCTTCGCCCACGAGGCGAAGGTCAACATCCGCTGGATCGCCTCGGATGAGTGCCAGACCCCGGCAGGCGCTGCCCGCCAGCTCCACGACGTCGACGCGATCTGCGTCCCCGGCGGCTTCGGTGTCCGCGGCCTGGAGGGCAAGCTCGGTGCCCTCACCTACGCCCGCACCCACGGC
The DNA here is from genome assembly GCA_031177735.1 of Nocardioides sp. Lineage (GTDB taxonomy): Bacteria > Actinomycetota > Actinomycetes > Propionibacteriales > Nocardioidaceae > Nocardioides. Next base: position 2,317 of record JAPSKJ010000126.1, on the reverse strand, counting down.
ATCCCCACCCTGGGACTGTGCCTGGGCCTGCAGTGCATGGTCATCGAGTACTCCCGCGAGGTGCTCGGCCTCGACAAGGCCGACTCCACCGAGTTCGACCCCGACACCCCGGAGCCGGTGATCGCCACCATGGCCGAGCAGGTCGCGTTCGTGGAGGGCGCCGGCGACCTCGGCGGCACCATGCGGCTGGGGCTCTACCCGGCCCGGCTCAAGCCCGGGACCATCGCCCGCGAGGTGTACGGCTCCGAGCTGGTGCAGGAGCGGCACCGACACCGCTACGAGGTCAACAACGCCTACCGCGAGCAGCTGGAGCAGGCCGGGCTGGTCTTCTCCGGCACCTCGCCCGATGACACGCTCGTGGAGTACGTCGAGCTCCCGCGCGAGGTGCACCCCTACTACGTGGCCACCCAGGCGCACCCGGAGCTGAAGTCGCGCCCGACCACCCCGCACCCGCTCTTCCGCGGCCTGGTCGGAGCCGCGATCGCCCGCCAGCGGGAGCTGCGGATCCCCATCGACGAGACGGTGCTGCACCGCGAGGTCCGCGAGCCGGTCGCGGAGCCCGTCGAGTGAGCGACCCCGCGGAGCTCGAGACCGTCACCGGCGACGATCCGCGCCTGCGCGACGTGCAGGAGTCGTGGCCGGTGGTGGCCAGCCACGACGTCCACCGCGACGGCTGGGTGGTCGCGCTCCGCGCCGACCAGGTCACGGGCCCCGGCGAGCACTCCGGCGAGCCGTTCCGCCGGCTCGTCCTCGAGCACCCCGGCGCGGTGGTCGTGCTGGCCATCGACGACCAGGACCGGGTGCTGTGCCTGCGCCAGTACCGGCACCCCGCACGCACCCGCTTCGTCGAGCTGCCGGCCGGGCTGCTGGACGGGCCGGCGGGGGAGGACCCGCTCGAGGTGGCCCGCCGGGAGCTGCGCGAGGAGGCGCAGCTCGCCGCGCGCGAGTGGTCCCACCTGGTCTCCGCCTGGTCCTCGCCCGGCCTCTCCTCCGAGCTCATCCACTACTACGTCGCCCGCGGGCTCAGCCCGATGGGCCGGGGCGACTTCGAGATGCTCCACGAGGAGGCGCACCTGGAGCTGTTCTGGGTGCCCTTCGACGACCTCCTCGCCGCGATCCTTGACGGCCGCGTGGGCGACGCGCCGCTGCAGGTCGCGGTGCTCGCCTACGACGCCCGACGGCGTCGGGGCGGGTCGCCCGCGGAGGTGCTCGGCTGAGCACCGTAGCCGCCGACCCGGTCGGCCAGGCGATGCGGACCTACCTCGACCACCTCGCCGTCGAGCGTGGGCTGGCCCCGAACACCCTGGTCTCCTACCGCCGCGATCTGTCCCGCTACCGGGACTACCTCGCCGCGGAGGGGGTGACCAGTCTGGAGGGGGTCTCCGAGGCCACCGTCACCGGGTTCCTGGCCCGGCTGCGCGAGGGCGATGCCGACCACCCTCCGCTGGGCGCCAGCTCGGCGGCGCGTGCGGTCGTCGCCGTGCGCGGCTTCCACAAGTTCGCGGTGGCCGACGGCCTGGCCGGCGCCGACCCGGCCGGCGGCGTACGCCCGCCGCGGCCGGCGAAGCGGCTGCCGAAGGCGCTCCCGTTCGCCGACGTGGAGAGGCTGCTCGAGGCCGCCGGCGCACCTGGCACCACCCTGGCCCTGCGCGACCGGGCCCTGCTCGAGGTGCTCTACGGCACCGGCGCGCGCATCTCCGAGGCCGTCGGCCTCGACGTGGACGATCTCGACCTGCACGACACAGCCGGCGGCTCGGTCCTCCTGCGCGGCAAGGGCGGCAAGCAGCGCATCGTGCCGGTCGGCTCGTTCGCACGGGAGGCGCTGGAGGTCTACCTGGTCCGTGCGCGGCCGGAGCTCGCCGCCGCGTCGACAGGGCCATCGACCGGTGGCGCGCTCTTCCTCAACGCCCGGGGCGGCCGGCTCTCGCGGCAGTCAGCCTGGACGGTGCTCGTCCGCACCGCCGAGCGGGCCGGGCTGACCCAGGACGTCTCGCCGCACACCCTGCGGCACTCCTTCGCCACCCACCTGCTCGACGGCGGCGCCGACGTCCGCGTCGTCCAGGAGCTGCTCGGGCACGCCTCGGTCACCACCACGCAGATCTACACCCTGGTCACCGTCGACAACCTGCGCGAGGTCTTCGCCACCGCGCACCCGCGGGCGCGCTCGTGAGAGGGGACGCGATGAGCTGGGCTCGAGGAGCTGGGCATTGGCGCTCGCGCTGCGAGGTGGCCCGATGAGCTGGGTGCCTGCGGTCGGCGCGAGCGCCGATGAGGTGTACGACGCCGTCGTCTCGTGGGCCGCGGGTCGCGGCCTGGA